>JAYWAV010000296.1:0-10807 GCA_043782015.1 Rhodoferax sp.
CCGGCCTGGCAGCAGTTGCATCCGGACGTAGAGGTTCGCATCGTCAGCCGGCAGTACGCTGATCACCACACGGCAATGACCACGGCGCTGTCGACCTCGGTGTTGTTACCCGATGCGATGGCGCTGGAGTCCAGTTTTGTCGGCCGCTTCGCACAGGGCGGTGGTCTGGAAGACTTGCGCCCGGCACCCTATGGGGTTGCCAGCTACCGCGACAAGCTGGTGCCGTTTGCCTACGACCAGGCGATTGCGCGCAATGGCGCGGTGGTCGCCATGCCAGGCGACATCGGACCAGGTGCCATGCTGTATCGCAAAGATGTACTGGAGCGGGCTGACGTATCGGAGGCTGAACTGACCCAGTCCTGGGACAGCTATATCGCCGCTGGCACCCGCATCAAGGCGCGCACCGGTGCCTATCTGATCGGGCATGTGCGTTCGATGAAAGACCTGTTGCAGCGCACCGGCATGAAACCGGGTGAGGGTACCTACTTCGACGCCGACTCCCGTGTGCTGGTGACCACCGACCGCTTTGTGCGGACCTTTGAACTCTGCCTGGAGGCGCGGCGCCTGAAGCTTGATGCCAAGGTGCCCGCCTGGTCGAACGAATGGGCCGAAGGCCTGAAGCGTGGCACGCTGGCCACCGAGCTGTCTGGTGCCTGGCTGGTTGGCCAGTTGAGCAACTGGATCGCGCCGCAGACCGCAGGCCTGTGGCGCGCTGCGCAATTACCTGAGGGTGTTGCCACTTCGTATGGCGGTGCCTATTACGCGATACCGCGGCGTGCGCCGCCTGAGCGCAAAGCCATGGCCTGGGAGTTCATTCGCCTGATGTCCTTGAGCCGCGAGCGGCAACTGTTTGCGTTCAAGAACTACGACGCGTTTCCGGCGTTGCTGGAGACGAACAACGATCCGTTCTTTGACGAGCCTGTGCCTTTCTTGGGTGGACAAAAGGCGCGTCGCTTGTGGCGTGACGCGGCGCTAAAGATCAAGGCCGCTTACCTGCACAAGCAAAATTTTTTCGCCGACGAAGTGATTAACACCGAGTTGGACAACGTGCTCGACCGCGGAAAGAGCATACGCACCGCTTTGGCTGATGCGCAGCGCCTGCTGGAGCGGCGCGCTTTCCGCTGAGCCATTGTTGAGATTTTTGAACCATCACCAGGAGATAGCCATGAAATTTCAGTCTGCCCCAATGCGTGCCGTCCGCTGGCGCTATATGCCGTTAGTCATCGCCGCGTTCCTGTGCGGCTGTGGCGGGGGAAGCGCGGGCGCTGCATCGCCGCCTGCAACCACGCCTGCGGTTGCTACGACGCTGGAAATGCCCACCGATTACAAGCTGGCCTGGTCCGACGAGTTTTCTATCGACGGCCTGCCCGACGCCACGCGCTGGGCCTATGACACCGGCATGAACAAGGCTGGCTGGTACAACCACGAGAAGCAGTACTACAGCGGCCCTCGCGCCGAGAACGCCGTGGTGAAGGACGGAAAACTGGTCATCACTGCGCGCAAGGAAAGCATGAGCAGCGCGCCGGACTGGGGTGGTCAGCTCTATACATCCAGCCGCATGTTGACCAAAGGCAAGGCCGACTGGACCTATGGCTTCTTCGAAATCCGCGCCAAGTTGCCCTGCGGTCAGGGTACCTGGCCGGCAATCTGGATGCTCGGCAGTCAGGGTGAATGGCCCGCCGGTGGTGAGCTCGACATCATGGAACATATGGGCCAAGATCCGACCAAGATCTTCAGCACGGTACACACAACCTCCGGCAGTGGTGGCAACGGCGTCGGTGGCGAAACGCGCTACCCGGACATGTGCACTGGCTTCAAAAGCTACCAGATGCTGTGGACGCCCACTGAAATTCGCTTTGGGGTGGATGGCAAACAACACGCCATCTACACCAACAAAGGCCAAGGCGCTGCACAGTGGCCCTTCGACAAGCCGCAATTCATGATCCTGAATGTCGCGATCGGCGGCGATCTGGGTGGCGTCATCGATGACAGCATTTTTCCGCGGCAGATGGAGGTGGACTATGTACGCGTTTACCAAAAACCGAAATAAGTTCAAGCGCGCTCTGCTGGCGTTTGGCTTGCTGGTCGCATCTTTGGCCCATGCAGCCGATGCGCCGTTTGTGTGGCCGCACGGTACCAAGGCAGCAGTCAGTCTGGCCTATGACGACGCGCTCAACAGCCAATTGGATATTGCGATCCCCGCGCTCAATCGCGCAGGGTTGAAAGGCAGTTTTTATCTGACGCTCAGCAGCGAGACAGTGCGCAAGCGCATGACAGATTGGCGCGCAGCGGCCAGGCGCGGGCATGAACTTGCCAACCACACCCTGTTCCACCAGTGTTCGCGTGCAGCACCCGACCGTGAGTGGGTCGCAGTAGAGAATGACCTCGACCACACCAGCGTCGCGCAACTGCTGGCGCAGATACGGGTGGGCAATACGTTGCTGCATGCCATCGATGGGAAGCGGGAGCGTACGTTCACCACGCCTTGCGGTGATTTGCAGGCAGGCGGAGAAAACTACCTTGCGGCGATCAAGTCAGACTTTGTTGCCGCGAAATCCGCGTTTGGCGGCATTGCGACCACGATGCAATTCTTTGATCCCTACCGCGTCACCATAGCGACGCCAACGAATGTGACGGGCGCGGAATTGATCGATATCGTGAAACGCGCTGCCAGCGCGGGCACGATGGCGAACATCACCTTTCACGGTGTGGGCGGCGACTACCTTAGCGTTTCCAAAGAAGCGCATGCGGAATTGTTGGCCTATCTCGCGGCCCATCGTGATATCTATTGGACCGATACTTTCATCAACATCATGAAGTATGTGATTGCCAAATCGACACCGCCTACAAGTAAATAGCGGTTTACGCCATCAATGCGCTGCGCCGTCGAACGGCGATGGCGGCTGCGCACTCTGCATCCATTTCAGGATGCCTGGATGCGGCGTATAGGGCACCGTGCCAAAGCGCTTGAACAAGGCTTCTATGTCTTGCAATGACGCGGTCGCAAAGTCCAATGCAGGAATTTCCTCGTCCGCCGCATTGGTCACCATGCCCCAGTTGCCAGCGCCGTGCCCCCCTTTGGCGCTGACCAGCTTGTAAGACCATGCAGTCGCCGCCCAGCCTTGCGCGGCATAGGCGTCGTACGTTACTCGGGTGATTTGGCCGCCCAACTCCGTGTCCATATCGGCCCAAGGCTGGAATTCACCGACCAGGTAGGCTGCATTCAGTCGTTTGAGTCGGTCGCGCCATTCGCAAATACCTTTGCCGTCCGGTAAACATTGCAGCCATTTTTTGTGGACTGCGGCGCCCGGCTTCTCCCAGCCAAAGTGGCCAGGGTAGGGGTGCATTTCGAAAGCGTAGTTGGACATGCCTTCACTGGCTGGGTCGCCGTACCCGTCGATGCTGCTGGTGTGGCCGGGAAAAATAATCACGTGGTTGCTATCGACCGTGCGGATGTCGCGGTACAGCTGCTTCATCACGCGTGCCATCTCGGTCTCGTTGGTGCCCCAGGGTTCGTTCAGCAGGCTGTACCCGGCCACAGAAGACCGATTCTTGTAGCGCGTAGCAACTTGCTGCCACAGCCAGGTCGTACGTTTTTGGTATTCAGGTGTGGCCCAGTACTGGTTTTTGCCGGCACAACCGCTGTGGTGTTCCCAGCCTTGGTTGCCCACCGCGCCGTGCAAATCCAGAATCACATAGATGCCGCGCGCCTCGGCCTTGGCGATTGCCGAGTCCAGGTATTTCCACGCATCGGCACGCAAGGTGCCGGGCTTCTTCTCGTCTTCCACCAAACTCCAGATAAACGGCAGGCGCACCAGGTTCAGGCCGAGCTTCGGGATCAAGTCCCAGTCGCGGTCGGTAATCCAGCTATCCCGGTACAGCGTCAACAGGCGCTGGCGCTCGGCATAGCCAAAGCGTTTATCCAGAGTGTCTTCCAGCGTGCACTGGTCGTCCATGGCCTTGCTGCTTTGGCCCATCATCCAGAACTCCAGCATCAACCAGTTGCCCAGATTCACACCTCTGAGTACCACTGGCTCCCCGTTGGGCGCCAGCCACTGGGTGCCCTTGGTATGCAGCATGGGCAATGGCTTGGCGGTCTGCGACCAGGAGGTCGTCATTGCACAAGCCGCCAACAGCAGGCCTGCAATCTGTTTGTGAAACATGTATGCCTTTCGGTATTAAAGGCGCTGCTCGGTCGCTTGGTCCAGCAGCGTGACTTTGGCCACGTCGATGTCAAAGAGCACGGTATCGTCGACCTGCGCATTCAGCGTGCCCGATACGACGGCTGACCACAGCGCACCAGCAAACTCCAGCCAGACGATGTGATGGCTGCCCATGGGCTCGATCAGGGAAATACGGGCGGTGAACGCGCCAGAAGGGTTGAGATGCACGTTCTCAGGTCGTACGCCCAGGATCACCGATTGACCCGGTGCAGCCGGCTTGCGCAGCGGATAGCTGCGCAGGTCCACCTGCAAGCCCGTTGCCTCAAACATCGTGCTGGCAGACAAGCTACCGTGCAAGAAATTCATACCCGGTGCACCCAGGAAGCCTGCGACAAACAGGTTTTCCGGCTTTTCATAGACCTCGGCAGGTGCGCCAATTTGCTGGATCTTGCCGTTCTTCATCACGACGATGCGGGTCGCCAGCGTCATCGCTTCGACCTGGTCGTGGGTCACGTAAATCATGGTGGCGCCCAGTGTCTTGTGCAGCAGCTTCAGCTCACGCCGCAGTTCACCGCGCAACTGCGCATCCAGGTTCGACAGCGGTTCGTCAAACAAAAACACACCAGCCTCGCGCACCAGCGCACGGCCAATCGCCACCCGCTGGCGCTGGCCGCCAGATAGCTGCGAAGGCTTGCGGTCGAGCAGCGGCGTCAGTTGCAGCATGTCCGCCGCACGTTTGACGCGGCGCTCAATTTCGGCCTTGGGCGCGCCACTGATACGCAAGCCAAACGAAAGATTGCCCTCTACCGACATAGTCGGGTACAGCGCATACGACTGGAACACCATGCCAATATTGCGATCGGTTGGGTCGGCCCAGGTCATGTCCTTGTCGCCAATCGCTATGGTGCCCTCGGCCACATCAATCAGACCAGCAATGCTGTGCAACAGCGTGGACTTGCCACAACCCGAGGGCCCAAGCAACACTAGGAATTCACCGACATGTACTTGCAGATTCAGATCCTTGATGACCTCGTTCTTGCCAAAGCGTATGCACAATTTAGAGACTTCAACATTGCTACTCATGTCTTAACCTTTCACCGCACCGGCGGCGATGCCGCGGACAAACCAGCGGCCAGAAACAAAATAAATCGTCAACGGCACTAGCGACGTCAAAATCGTCGCGGCCATATTGACGTTGTAGAGGCGGGTGCCCGTCGTGGTGTTGATGACGTTGTTCAACTGCACCGTCATCGGTAGGTTGTCGCGTCCCGCAAACACCAGACCAAACAGGTAGTCGTTCCAGACTCCGGTGACCTGCATGATGGCGGCCACGATGATCATGGGCGTAGACATCGGCAGCATCAGCTGGACAAAGATACGCAAAAAACCGCCACCATCAATCCGCGCTGCATTGAACAATTCGTTAGGAATCGACAGGTAGTAGTTGCGAAACAGCAGTGTCATCACCGGCATGCTAAAGATGATGTGAATCACCACAATGCCGGGCAACGAGCTGTACAGGCCCACTGAAGCGAGTATCCGCACCAGCGGAAACAGCATCACCTGCGCCGGGATGAAGGCGCCGATCAGCAAGATGCCGAACAGGATGCTGGCGCCCTTGGAGCGCCAAAATGACAGTGCGTAGCCATTCAGCGCGCCCAGCAAGATCGGCAATATCGTGCTGGGTATCACGATGGCGACCGAGTTCCAGAAGCCCCCGCGTATGCCTTCGCAGGCGACGCCCGTGCAGGCGGTGGACCAGGCTGCAACCCAGGGCTCTATCGTGACCTCTACCGGCCACGCAAAGATGTTGCCCATCTGGATTTCTTCCATGGACTTGACCGACGTGACCAGCATGATGTACAGCGGCATCACGAAGAACAGGGCCGAGATGATCAGGAAGGCATAGACGCCCCAGCGGGCTGGATTCATGCGGCGCGGTCGGGAGGAGGCCATGGCGGTCATGCGTGGCCCCCATCGTTCTTCTTCTGTCGGGCGCGCAGAAACCAGAAAGGAGTCAACAACGCCAGCACCGTCAGCAACAACACGATGGAGCCGGCCGACGCGAGTGCCAGATTCGCGCGGCCAAACAGATGGTCCATGATGAATTTGGCGGGCACTTCGCTGGCCGTGCCTGGCCCGCCTTGCGTCATTGATGCTACCGCGTCGAACAGTTTGATGACGGCGGTGGACAGCAGCACAAACACGGTGGCAATCGACGGGCCCATCATCGGCAACACGATGGACAGGTACACACGCCATGTCGGTATGCCATCCATGCGTGCGGCCTTCCAGATTTCCTCGTCGATACCGCGCAGCCCAGCCAGCATCAGTGCCATCACCAGGCCCGAGGTCTGCCAGATGGTGGCAATGACGATCGCGTACATCACTTTGTCCTGATCAATGATCCAGTCGAATTCGAAGTCTTCAAAGCCCATTTGCCGCACCGCCTGTTGCAGGCCGTTGCCAGGGTTCAACAGCCACTGCCAGACCAGCCCGGTAGCGACAAAGGACATGGCATACGGATACAGAAAGATCGTGCGCAGCAGGCTTTCCGCGCGGATCTTCTGGTCCATGAAAGCAGCCAGCAAGAAGCCCAGCACCATGCAGATGCCAATGAACAGCACGCCGTACAGCGCCAGGTTCTGCAGCGACAGCATCCAGCGGTCGTTGTTGAACAAGCGCTCGTACTGCGCCAGACCGACAAACTCGTCCGACGGGAAAGTGCGGGAGTTGGTGAATGAAACCTTGAGTGTCCACAGCACGGTACCCAGATAGGCCACCAGCACAGTCACCGCCATGGGCAGCAAGGCCAGCCAGACGATGCCCTGACGCAGACTGCGTCGAGATAAGAGCGTCATGTCGCCAGAGCCCCTAGTTCTTTAGCGCCGAAGCAATATCGCGCTGGACTTTTTCGACAGGAATATTCTTGTTCCAGTAGGCAGTGATCACGTCTTGCAGTGCGCCGTTCTGGTCTGGGGTCATGTAGACCTCACCATTGCCTAACTGGCGTGTCTTGTCCTTCATCACCGCAATGCCTTGCTGCGCGCAGATGTCCATTTTGGATGCGTCGACATCGGGGCGTACGGGAATGGAGCCCTTGATCTTGCTGAACTCGACTTGCGTTGTCGGCGCCATCATCACGCTGGCCAGTACTTTCTGCTGTTTGATGACGTCTGGGTCACTGGTCTTGGGGAATACGAACACATCGCCCTGAATGATGTAGGGCGACCTGGGACCAAAGCCTGGGGCGCAGCCGAAGTCCTTGCCGGCGACCTGATGGGCCGCGGAGAACTCGCCCTTGGCCCAGTCGCCCATGATTTGCACGCCAGCTTTGCCGGTGATCAGCAGCGCGGTGGAATCATTCCAGTTGCGGCTTGGAGAGCCCTTGTCCACATAGGACTGCAGGCGTTTGAAGGCCAGCAGCACCTTCTTGAAGTCGTCGCCCATGATGGTCTTGGCGTCGCGGTCGCGGTAAACCTTCAAATACAGATCGGTGCCACCCACATTGGCCAGCACTGCTGAGAACACCGTGTTGTCCTGCCAGGCCTGACCGCCGTGTGCGAGGCCAATCAGGCCAGCGGCTTTCAGTTTGTCCAGCGCGGCGAACAGCTCGTCCATGCTCTTGGGTTCGGCAGCAATACCAGCTTTCTTGAAGGCAGCCTTGGAAAACCAGAACCAGGTCGGCGAATGGATGTTGACCGGGGCCGCATAGTAGTGGCCTTTGACGCGTACTACATTCAATACCACCTCTGGCAGGAATTTGTCCCAGCCTTCGCGCATCGCCACTTCGTCGATGTTGTTCAGCAGTCCCTGGTCGACTACGTCCAGAAATTGTTTGGAGGTGTTGAACTGGGCTGCCGTTGGCGGGTTGCCCCCGACGATGCGGTTGATGGCGACTGAGCGCGCCTGCTCGCCCAGAGAAATGGCGGTGTCGACCCATATACCACCGGTGGCGGCGTAGGCCTTTGCCAGTTCTTTGACCGCGGCGGACTCGCCGCCCGAGGTCCACCAGTGAATCACTTCGGCCTTGGGCGGTGCGGCGTGGGCCAGTGCGACAGCAGCGCCGCATAGCGCGATTGCGAATGTGCTTTTGAATTTCATTGTCTTGTCTCCATCTGTCTATTTATGTCTTCAGGCTCGCCTGTCACTCACCATTCTGGCTCTAGTGTTGTGTTCGGACTAGCGGGTTTTCACGCAAAATCCCTGACCCAATAGGTCGCAATAGAGCGCGCCGGCAGCCCGGTCATGCAGTGCATGCCGTCGATACGCAGCTCAAATGCCATTTCAACAATACCGCGGTTCATCACGACGACCACGGTACTGCCATCCGGATTGGTGAAGGCGGTGCACTCCAGCGCTTCTTTGCTGGCCGCGCACAGCACGCGCCTGGCGCCTGGCTTGATGAAGCGGCTGAAGTGACCCAGGTAGTAGTACGAGCTCTGGTGCTGCAGTGTGCCGCTACTGCGGTCTGCCAATATCGGTGCGCTGCACAGGTTGCCAACGTGGTTGGGTCCGCCGGTCTCATCCAGCAGCAGATTCCAGTCAATCCAGCCGCAGGTCCAGCGGTTCAGGTCGTTGATGATGGAGTGTGCATAGCGCTCGCCGGTGTCCCACGAGCCGTGGTGCGGCCCGCCTTCCTGGCAGCCCTCGGTAAATAGCAGCGCTTTGTCGGGCCAGGCGTCATGCACCAGTTGCACATGGTCGAAGTGGTCTTCAACATACCAGTGAAAACCGCAGCCCCAGACATACTTCGATGCTTCAGGGTCCGAGTAGACGACGCTGGCGCGCTCCACCATCATGTCGCGGTTGTGGTCCCAGATCACCAGCTTAATATGGCCCAGTCCGGCTTTGGCGAGTGCTGGCCCCAGATGGTCGCGCACAAAATCGCGTTCGGCTTCGGCGGTGTAGATGCATGAGTCCCAGGGTTGGTTTGCCAAGGGTTCGTTCTGCACCGAGATGCCCCACACCGGCACACCCTCGGCTTCGTAGGCCTGCACAAAGCGTACATAGCATTGCGCCCAAGCTGCAGCGTACTGCGGCAGCAAGGTGCCACCCCGGTTCATCTGGCCGTTGCTCTTCATCCAGGCCGGAGGGCTCCATGGCGATACCAGCAACTGGATCGGCTCTTTGGCGACTTGAATCGCCGCCTTGATGAAGGGCAGCAACGCCTGGCGGTCGCGCTCAATGTTGAAGTGTTCAAGCAGAATATCGCCGGCGACGTCGGCATGCGCATAGTTGCCCAGCGCAAAGTCGCAACTGTTCATGTGCACACGGCACAAGCGGTAACCATGGCCTTCGTCCACATCAAAGTAATCGCGTAACAGCGCGTCGGCTTGCTCTTTCGGCAAGGCCTTCCAGGTGACCGCTGCGGCTTCCGTGAACGCGGCGCCAAAACCTTCCAGCGTTTGAAAACGCCGCGTGCGGTTGACGATCAGTTGTGGCAATGCAGAGATACCGTCTGGTGTACCGCGCGCTTGCAGTGCCAGAGGAGTTTGTTCTGTCAGGCGCGCGTCGCTGCCTTGCACGCTCAGGAAATGGCGAATCGTTGTCATGGTCAAAACTTATCTTTGCGGCAACAGCTGGCCGTCTTTGTCAAATGCCAGGGGCGTTGGGACTCCGTCAAACGCCAATGCCACACTTTGGCCTGTGGGCAGCCTTTCGTGGCCGCTGCCCAGTTTGGCAACAACCAGATCGTTTAGGCCGTCAACCCGCATGTGAATGATGGAAGCGTCGCCCAGCTGCTCCGCCAGCACTACGGTTGCTGCAATGCCCGGGCCATTGGTGGCGACGCTGATGTGCTCCGGCCGCACACCCAGTTTTTGCGTGGCCCCGGATACGGCGCCGCCCAGTTGCTGCCACAGCGCCTGGTGTGCTGACGCGTGACTGTCCTGTGCAGGCCGGGAAATAAAGTTCATGCGCGGTGAGCCTATGAACCCTGCAACGAATTCATTCGCCGGCTGTTGGTAAAGGTCCATGGGTTCGCCCAACTGCGCAATCTTGCCTTGGTGGAATACCGCAATCCGGTCGCCCATGGTCATGGCCTCGACCTGGTCGTGCGTCACGTAAATCATTGTCGTACCCAGTTCCTTGTGCAGCCGCGACAGTTCGATACGCATGCTGACGCGCAATTCGGCGTCCAGGTTGGACAGCGGCTCGTCAAACAAAAATACCTTGGGCTTGCGCACAATCGCGCGGCCAATGGCGACGCGCTGGCGTTGGCCGCCAGAAAGCTCTTTGGGAAAGCGCTGCAGCAGATCCGTAATGCGCAGGATCTCCGCTGCCTTGTTCACGTGGGCATCGCGCTCCTTGCGCGAACTGCCAGCCATCTTCAGCGCAAAGCCCATGTTTTCTGCCACCGTCATGTGCGGGTACAGCGCATAGCTCTGAAACACCATGGCTGCGCCGCGTTCGGCCGGGTGCAGGTCGTTGGCGCGAACGCCGTCGATCAGCAGTTCGCCGCCGGTGATGCTCTCCAGGCCGGCAATCATCCGCAGCGTAGTGGACTTGCCACAGCCACTGGGTCCGACAAACACCAGAAATTCGCCATCACGGACTTCAAGGTCTATGCCGCGAATGACATCAAGTTTGTCGTAGCGCTTGTGTATGCCTTTGAGCGTGACTTGCCCCATCTCATGCGCCCC
>JAYWAV010000297.1:0-3910 GCA_043782015.1 Rhodoferax sp.
GCACAAAAAGCCTTGCTGCCCGCGCCGGTAACCACGATAGCCCGCACGCTGCGGTCGGTCTGCGCGGCTGCAATCGCTTGCGCCATTGCCGCCAGTACGCCGTGGCTCATCGCATTGCGCCGATCTTCGCGCGTGATCGTCAGCCACAACACGGGGCCGCGTTGCGCGACCGCCAGCTCGGCGGTACCGATGGAAGACAGTGTGTGTGTGGGTAGCGACATAAGGGAAATCTCCTGCCCCCCATTTTGCTTGGAACTGCGCCGCACAACGCAAGCATGGGCTAAGATAATTTGTGCAGTCCGTCCCATACCCATTCCTGCAAGCCACGGGAATCCCGCATGTCTGATGCGCGGACCCGGAGTTTTGGTCTGGCGCGAAGAATTCAGATCCAGATTGGACTGATCATCGCGGCAGTCACTATCGTCGTGACATGGCTGAGCTTTGAGCAGACTGTGCGCAGCATGCGCGAGGAAGTGCTGGATAGCTTGCGTACTTCTACCCAGGTGCGTGCCGCGTTTGAATCCCAAGCCTTTATCGATGCTCAGAACAACACCGTCGCGCTGCGCGATGAGTACCTGCTGCGCCTCAGGGCTGCAGGCGATGAAGACCCCAAAGCCGAATTTGGCGCCTGGTTTGTCCGCTACCCGGACGGTCTGGTGCGCGTACGTCCCGAGCGCGACGACCACCGCCATCTGCCCTCACTGTACATTCGCGCGCAAGTCACGCTGACGCCCGAGTTGCGTCGGCAGGTGATGGTGGCGTTCAGACTGCTGCGCGAATGGGGCCCGGCGATGACACTGCGCTACTACTCGGCCTATATCGATTTGCCCGGACAGTCGCTCATCATGTATTCGCCGTCGGTCAATTGGGGCAAAGAGGCGGACAACAACACCAATAATTTTGACTATCCGCCAGTTCAAAATTCGGCGCCCTACCGCAACCCGCTGCGCAAAAGCCTCTGGACTGAGGTCTATTTCGATGACAAGGCACGCATCTGGATGCTGTCCACCATCACACCGATGGACCAGCGCCGCTGGGTGGGCACTGCGTCACAGGACATTTCGGTCGATGACCTGATCCTCCGCACCACCAACGAGTTCTCACCCGGCACCTATAACCTGATCATGGACCGCAAGGGCATGCTGGTGGCGCACCCCAGGCTGATGGAGAGTATCCAGAAGTCGTCTGGCAATCTCGACATTGGCAAACTGGGCGATCCTCTTTTGACGGATGTTTTCAAGGCAGCCACTGAAACCCACGGTGCGATCGATGTGCGGCCCACGTCCGATGGCGAAAATTACCTGGGCATTGGCCATATCCAGGGGCCCGACTGGTACTTTGTGACTGTCTACCCCAAGGCGCTGGTGGAGAGCCGCGGCCTGGCTTCGGCAAAGGTCATTTTGCTGGGCGGCGCGCTGGGTCTGTTTATCGAGCTAATCCTGCTGGCCTGGATCATCCGCCGCCAGGTCGCCATGCCGCTGCATCTGCTGAACCAGGCTGCGCAAGCGGTGGCGCAGGGTGACATGCAGGTGCAACTGCACCTGCCAGGCCGAGACGAGTTGGCACTCTTGGCGCAGAACTTTGTGCACATGACCGAGAAGCTGCGCGAGCGTGATGCGGCGCTGCAGGAGCGCGCCGCAGCGCTCGAGAAAGAAGTGGCCGAACGCAAGCGCGTCGAGCAATCACTGATGCGCAGCGAGACCTTCAAGGACACACTGCTGCATACCATTCCCGATGTGATCTTTGTCAAAGACCCGCAGGGCCGCTTCATCGTGGCCAATCGCGCGTTTGAAGAAAAAAACGGCCTGCGCATCAAGGATATTTACGGTAAAAGCGATTTCGACTTCCTGCCGCCGGATGAGGCCCGCCATTTTGCAGAGCGGGACCGCGAAGCGCTGGAGGCCGGTATACCCACGCTGTCAGAGTTTCGGCAAATGGACCATTCCACCGGTGAGTCGGTGGTCTATGAAACGATCAAGACGCCTGTCTACGGTCTAGATGGCGGATTGCTGGGTCTAATGGGCGTGGCGCGCGACGTCACAGCGCGTAAACGGGCCGAGGACTCCCTGCAGTCACTCAACCTGCAACTCGAAGACCGGGTGCACCAGCGCACGGAGCAACTGGAAGCCATCAACCAGAAGCTCACCCACACGCTGGCGCTGTTACAAAGCACGCAAAGCGAACTCATCCAGGGCGAGAAGCTCGCGTCGCTGGGCCGCATGGTGGCCGGGCTGGCCCATGAGCTCAATACACCGATAGGCAATGCGCTGACCATTGGCACGACGTTGGCCGAACATGTGCGCGAAGTCAAGGTCGCGGTTGACACCAACCTGTTGAAAAAATCGGAGCTGTTGACATTTCTGGATGCCAGCATGAGCGGCGTGGAGGTGCTGGAGCGCGCGCTGCACCAGGCCAATGAGCTGGTTTCCAACTTCAAGCAGGTCAGCGCTGACCAGTTGTCCGAGCGGCGTCGGGAGTTTGATCTGGCGGTGACGGTGGAGGAAATACTGTCCACACTGCGCCCCGGCTTTCGTGGCACGCCGTTCCAGCTGGAGAGCCGGGTCGAGCCGGGCATTCGCATGGACAGTTACCCCGGCTTGTTGACGCAGGTGCTGTCCAACCTGATCAACAACGCCAAATTCCACGCGTTTGACGGGCTGGATTCGGGCGTGATCCGGGTTGAGGTGCTGGATAGGGGCGAGTCGGTCGACATTCTGGTTGCCGACGATGGCAAGGGCATCCCCGAGCATGTGCGGCCCCGCATTTTTGATCCGTTTTTCACGACCCGTGCGGGCAGCGGTGGCACCGGCCTGGGCCTGAGTATCGTACACACGCTGGTGCACGAGGGCCTGGACGGCACCATCCGCGCGGACTACACGCTGACGCGTGGAACCCGTTTCATCGTGTCACTGCCCAAACGCAGTTCGGTCGTAGATTGACCTTGCCGCTCCCTGGCTCAATGCACCAGCGCCGGAAACAGCTTGGTCAGACCGTCGGACATCACTTCCACCGCCAGCGCGGCCAGTATCAAACCCATCAGCCGCGTCATCACGTTGATGCCGGTCTTGCCCAGTACCCGCGCAATCGGATCGGCCAGCGAGAAACAGATGGCGGTGGCAGCAGCTATCACCAGGCCGTAGCCGATCAGTGTGCCCAGTTGCCAAAAGGTCTTGGCCTTATCCGCATAAATTACCACTGTAGACATCGTGGCCGGGCCGGTCAATAGCGGAATCGTCAGCGGTACCACCGCATTGCTGGCGCCCTTGGCGGCTTTCTCGGCTCCATCCTCCATATCATGCGTCTGGGTCTTGGCTTCTGCCGGTTGCGCATTGAGCATGTTCAGCGCGCCAGAGAGCAGCAGTAAGCCGCCCCCTACCTGGAAGCTTGCCAGCGAGATGCTGAAAAACTCCAATATTTGCAAACCCAGCAATGCGCTGACCGCAATCACCACAAAGGTGCTGCAGGACGACACCCAAACCGTGTTGCGCCGCTGCTCACTGGAAAACCCCTGCGTGTAGTGAATGAAAAACGGAACGATCGCCAATGGGTTGACGATAGCCAGCAGGGTGATCAGCGGTTTGAGGTCCATAAAGGGTATTGTGCCCCCACGCTCCGCCACTGCGCGGGTCGCTGCCCCCCAAGGGGACTAAATTCGCTTTGGGCGGCCCGGCGCGAATTTATTGTGCCTATCTTCCACCTGCCACATCCAGAATCGTGCCGGTGCAATACGCGGACTCGCTGCCTAGTAGCCACAGAATCGCGTTCGCTACTTCCTGCGCGGTACCGGGGCGCTGCATCGGGATTTGTAGGGCCAGCTTCTGTGCGCGGTCGGGCTGCCCGCCAGAGGCGTGGATATCGGTGTCAATGACGCCGGGACGCACTGCGTTGACGCGAATGCCTTCGGCCGCTA
>JAYWAV010000298.1:0-10799 GCA_043782015.1 Rhodoferax sp.
CGCTGAAAGAAATCAGCGAAAAAGCCGGGCTGCACCCATCTACCGCCCACCGCATCCTGAACGACTTGGCGACCGGTCGCTTTGTGGACCGGCCCCAAGCTGGAAACTACCGGTTGGGCATGCGCCTGCTGGAGTTGGGCAATCTGGTCAAAGGCCGGTTGAACGTGCGTGACGCGGCTTTGCTTCCTATGCGCGAGCTACACAAGCTAACCCAACAGCCGGTCAACCTGAGCATGCGCCAGGGCGATGAAATCATTTACGTGGAACGGGCCTACAGCGAACGCTCGGGCATGCAGGTGGTACGTGCTATTGGTGGACGCGCACCCCTGCACCTGACTTCCGTGGGCAAACTGTTTTTGGCCGCCGATGATCCCACCCGCATCCGCGCCTACGCGACGCGCACCGGCCTGCAAGGCCACACCAAGAACAGCATCACGGAGCTGGACGCACTGGAGCGCGAGTTGTCCAAGGTGCGCCAATATGGCCAGGCCAGCGACAATGAAGAATTAGAATTGGGTGTGCGCTGTATGGCTGCAGGCGTCTACGACGATCAGAATAAGCTGGTAGCGGGTCTGTCGATTTCTGCACCGTCGGGTCGCCTGGAAGACGCCTGGCTACCTAAGTTGAAAGATACTGCGCGCCAAATTTCCGAGACGCTGGGACACAAGCTCAGCGCGCTGCGCTAGCCCATAAACCCTAAACAGTTGGCGACAGAACTAAATATCTGTCCCGCAAACCTGTTAGTTTGTGACGACGCGAAAATCCAGGTCTTTGATCGCCAGCGGCGTGGACTTGGCAGCCGCGGGGGGAATGGACTCCACCCAACGGCGAACGCGCTCTGCGTCGCCAATCCGGCTCAGCTTGCCAGCCGAATCCAGAAATACCATGATCAGCTTGCGTCCGGCAATCTTGGCCTGCATGACCAGACACTGACCTGCTTCGGAGATATAGCCGGTCTTCTGCAGACCGATCTCCCATTCTGGGTTTTTCACCAGGCGGTTGGTATTGTTGTATTGCAGGGTACGACGGCCCACAGCCACCTGGTAGCCGGTCGATGTAGACAGCTCACGCAATGTCGGGTCGTTGTAGGCGAAATTGACCAGCGTGGCCAAGTCTTGCGCGCTGGACTGGTTTTTGCTGGACAAGCCAGTAGGCTCGACATAGCTGGTATCGCGCATGCCAATTGCCCTGGCTTTGCTATTCATCAGGCCAACAAACGTAGACAGACCGCCCGGATAGGTGCGGCCCAACGCGTGGGCAGCGCGGTTTTCGCTGGACATCAATGCCAAATGCAGCAGCTCGCCGCGGCTCAGTTGCGTGCCAACACGCAGGCGGGATGAGCTCCCTTTTTCGGTATCCACATCATCCTGGGTGATTGTCAGCATTTCGTCCATCGGCAAATGGGCTTCGCTAACCAGCACGCCGGTCATCAGCTTGGTAATCGAGGCGATCGGGAGCACGGCATGGTCGTTCTTGCGAAACAGCACTTCCTTGGTGTCCTGATCGACCACCAGTGCCACGCTGCTTCGCAACTCCAATGAATCAACCTCACCGTGCAATCCTGCCAACTGTCCGTAGCTGGGAACTGCGGCGTAGCGGACTGTTTTACGGCTCTTGACAGCCACGCGCTTGATCGCAGGCTTACCCGCACTGGCAGATGTTTGTTTTGTCGTCGCCGCGTCAGAGGGAGCAGCTGCCAAGCCGCCCAGCAATGCAAACACCAACGATAAAGCAAAGAATTGTTTCAAGCGATTTCCTGGTTCAAGGCCGATACCGCCGTGCAGACGATCTGTACGATATCCAACAATGGGACAGAGTTTACTCAAAAAAGATGCGCTAGATCAACTACTTGCGTGACAAACTTCACCTAAACGCATCTTTACACGGGTTATCCCTAGCCCTGTGCCGCCACCCGATCCGCCTTGCTCTGCAATTTGTTCAACGCACTTAGGTAGGCCTTGGCGGACGCCACCACGATATCTGGGTCTGAACCCACGCCGTTGACCACCCGGCCACTGTTCTGCAAACGGACCGTGACTTCCCCCTGGCTCTCGGTAGACCCGCTGATGGCAGTCACCGAATAGAGCACCATCTCCGCACCGCTTTTGACGTGCGCTTCAATGGCCTTGAGGGAGGCATCCACCGGTCCATTGCCACTGGACTCACTTCTGACTTCCTTGCCGTCTACTTTGAAAACGACGCTGGCATGGGGTTTTTCACCGGTTTCACTGTGTTGCGACAGCGAGACAAAGCCGAACAATTCGCTGTCATGCGAGACGCTTTCGTCACTCACCAATGCAAGGATGTCTTCGTCAAAGATGTCACTCTTGCGGTCAGCCAGTTCCTTGAAGCGGGCAAATGCACTGTTGATATCCGCTTCGCTTTCCAACTGAACACCCAACTCTTGCAAGCGCTGTTTGAA
Organism: Rhodoferax sp.; assembly: GCA_043782015.1. Classification (GTDB taxonomy): domain Bacteria; phylum Pseudomonadota; class Gammaproteobacteria; order Burkholderiales; family Burkholderiaceae_C; genus Allorhodoferax. Next base: position 2,423 of record JAYWAV010000298.1, read on the forward strand.
CGCATTGCGGCCACTGAGCTTGCCGAGAACGATCTTGTTGGCCGTCCAGCCGACGTCTTCGGCACGCATGATTTCGTAGGTATCTCGGGCTTTCAACACGCCATCCTGGTGAATGCCGGAGGCATGGGCGAATGCATTGGCACCGACCACGGCCTTGTTCGGCTGCACCACAAAGCCGGTCGTCTGGCTGACCATGCGGCTCGCAGCCAGGATGTGTTTGGTGTCAATATTGAGATCCAGGTCGAAATAATCGCGACGGGTCTTGACCGCCATGACGATTTCTTCCAGGCTGCAATTGCCGGCACGTTCGCCCAAGCCGTTGATAGTGCATTCGACCTGACGGGCTCCACCGATCTTCACGCCCGCCAGCGAGTTGGCCACCGCCATGCCGAGGTCGTTGTGGCAGTGCACAGACCAGATCGCCTTGTCTGAATTGGGAATGCGTTCGCGCAGGTCTTTGATGAAATTGCCGTACAACTCGGGGATTGCATAACCCACGGTGTCAGGCACGTTGATCGTGGTGGCGCCCTCGTTGATGACTGCTTCCAGGACACGGCACAAAAAGTCCGGCTCGCTGCGGTAGCCATCTTCTGGGCTGAATTCGACGTCTTCAACCAGATTGCGGGCAAAACGCACCGACTGCTTGGCCTGCTCAAACACCTGGTCTGGCGTCATGCGCAGCTTCTTTTCCATGTGCAAAGCGGATGTCGCAATGAAGGTATGAATACGCGCGCGGTTTGCACCTTTCAGCGCTTCGGCAGCGCGGGCAATGTCCTTGTCGTTGGCGCGGGACAGGGAACAGATCGTGGAGTCCCTGATCGAGTTGGCGATCAGTTGCACCGCTTCGAAGTCGCCATTGGAACTGGCTGCAAAACCGGCCTCAATGACGTCTACCTTCAGTCGCTCCAGTTGACGGGCAATGCGCAGCTTTTCATCGCGAGTCATCGACGCGCCGGGGGACTGCTCGCCATCGCGCAAGGTGGTGTCAAAAATGATCAACTTGTCCGTCATGTCTTTACTCCTGTAAATGCCAAACTGAAAAACCAAAACCTAAATGCAAAAAGGCCCGTAGCGAATGCATACGGGCCTTTTTGGAAAATGTGCGCGCGCGCTACTACTTCCGCCCGTTCTGGCGTAGCAGTAGTAGTGCTAGCGAAATTTGTTTCATGAATTCAATATACCACAAGTTTTCAACTCTGGTCAGTTGGGTACAGAGCTGAAGATCTGTCCCGCAAGTCTCTATTTATGCAAGCCACGCTCTTCCGGCTCTTCGGTCGAAGTGCTGATGACGCTGGTCTGCACACCACGCGCCTTGCGTATTCCATAGATGATGTAGCCGCTCAGCCCGTAGGCCACGAACAATCCAAGCATCACAGTCGGCGGGTGAATGTTGATGACAGCGATAGCCAACACAATCATCACGATCACCGCAAACGGCACGCTGCGCTTGAGGCTGATATCTTTGAAGCTATAAAACGGCACATTGGTCACCATGGTCAGACCGGCAAACAGCGTGAACCCAAAAACCGGCCACGCCACACTGGCGCCGGTCCATCCCAGATCGGTGCAGACCCACAGGTAGGCAATCACCAACGCAGCCGCTGCAGGCGACGGCAAACCTTGGAAGTAACGTTTGTCGACCACGGCCGTATTCACATTGAATCGCGCCAGACGTAAAGCTGCGCAGGCGCAATAGACGAAGGCGGCAAACCAGCCCCAGCGCCCCAGGCCTTTGAGCGCCCACTCGTAGGTGATCAGCGCCGGCGCCGCGCCGAACGACACCATGTCGGACAAGGAGTCCATCTGCTCGCCAAACGCGCTTTGTGTGTTGGTCATGCGTGCCACGCGCCCGTCCAGGCTGTCCAGCACCATGGCGCAGAAAATGCCATAGGGAACCATGTCGTAGCGCCCATTCATCGCCATCACGATGGAATAAAAGCCCGCAAACAAAGCGGCCAGTGTGAACAGATTGGGCAACACATAAATGCCCTTTCTGCGTTTTCGTATCAATACGCCGCTGCCATCTTCTGGCACTGCGTCATTTCCATCATGCATAGATTTCCTTGCTGTCGCTCTGGCGCACAGTGTAAGTCAGACGGCTGGCCTGTATGTGCGCAATCCCGCATAAGAAAAGGCCACCGAAGTGGCCTTTGTCAGGATGCAGAATGCGCAAATTGCCGCCGGGCCGCCCCGCACAGCGGCGGAGCGTGGGGACTCAATTACGGGTCTGGTCGACCAGCTTGTTCTTCGCAATCCAGGGCATCATGGCGCGCAGCTTGGCACCCACGACTTCGATCTGGTGCTCGGCAGTCTGGCGACGGCGCGCGGTCATGCTGGGGTAGCCCGTACGGCCTTCCAGAATGAACATCTTCGCATATTCGCCGGTCTGGATGCGCTTCAGGGCGTTGCGCATGGCTTCACGCGACTCCGCATTGATCACTTCAGGGCCGGTCACGTACTCGCCGTACTCCGCGTTGTTGGAGATGGAGTAGTTCATGTTGGCGATGCCACCTTCGTAGATAAGGTCGACGATGAGCTTCAGCTCGTGCAAGCATTCGAAGTAGGCCATTTCAGGGGCGTAACCGGCTTCGACCAGGGTTTCGTAACCCATCTTGATCAGCTCGACCGCACCACCGCACAACACGGCTTGTTCACCGAACAGGTCCGTCTCGGTTTCTTCCTTGAAGTTGGTCTCAATGATGCCGGCCTTGCCGCCGCCGTTGGCCATCGCGTAGCTCAACGCCAGATCGCGGGCCTTGCCGCTCTTGTCCTGGTGCACCGCTACGAGGTGGGGCACGCCGCCGCCCTGGGTGTAGGTGTTGCGCACCGTGTGGCCTGGCGCCTTGGGGGCGACCATCCACACGTCCAGATCGGCGCGGGGCACGACCTGGTTGTAGTGCACATTGAAGCCGTGGGCGAATGCCAGCGAGCCGCCCTGCTTGATATTTGGCTCGACATTGTTCTTGTACACGCCAGCGATATCTTCGTCAGGCAACAGAATCATGACCACGTCGGCGGCCTTGACTGCGTCATTGACTTCCATCACGTTCAGGCCGGCCTTGCCGACCTTGTCCCACGAAGCGCCGCCCTTGCGCAGGCCCACGACGACTTTGACGCCGCTGTCGTTCAGATTCTGTGCATGTGCGTGGCCCTGGCTGCCGTAACCGATGATCGCAACGGTCTTGCCCTTGATCAGGCTCAGGTCGCAGTCTTTGTCGTAAAACACTTTCATTCTCGATCTCCTAAAAAATTGGTTTGGCGAAATGCCCTTCGACAGGCTCAGGGCGAACGGTCTACGTTGATGGCCACTTGTCCAGGTCCGTTCGCGTTGAGCCTGTCGAAACGCGCGCTCGGACCGAAAAATCAGACTCGCAAAATGCGCTCGCCCCGCCCGACACCGCTGGAGCCGGTTCGCACCGTCTCCAGAATCGCCGTGCGTTCGATCGCCTCCAGAAATGCATCGTTCTTGGACTGGTCGCCTGTCAATTCGATGGTGTAGCTCTTCTCGGTGACGTCGATGATGCGGCCGCGGAAGATGTCCGCCATGCGCTTCATCTCTTCGCGCTCTTTGCCGACCGCGCGCACCTTGACCATCATCAGCTCGCGCTCGATGTAAGAGCCTTCGGTCAGATCCACGACCTTGACGACTTCGATCAGGCGGTTCAGGTGCTTGGTGATTTGCTCGATGACGTCATCCGATCCGGATGTCTGAATCGTCATGCGTGACAAGGTGGGGTCTTCGGTGGGCGCCACCGTCAGCGATTCGATGTTATAGCCGCGTGCTGAGAACAGCCCGACCACACGGGAAAGAGCACCTGGCTCGTTTTCCAGCAATACCGCAATGATGTGTTTCATAAATGAGGATTCCTCTTTTCGCTGCCCTCCCCCTGTGGCGGTAACCACAAGGCTTGGCAGGCAATAGATTCGTCGAAGTTAGATTGAGGGGCGCTATTATTTAGATAGCTGCTTACGCATATTCCACGGTCGCTACAGGCTTTTTTTACTAGAGATCCTCGCTACCGAGCAGCATTTCGGTGATGCCCATGCCAGCCTTCACCATCGGGAACACGTTCTCGGTGGGGTCGGTACGGAAGTCCATGAACACCGTACGGTCCTTCAGCTTGCGGGCCTCGCGCAGCGCGGGCTCCACGTCCTGCGGTTTTTCGATCAGCATGCCGACGTGGCCGTAGGCTTCGGCCAGCTTGACGAAGTTGGGCAGCGCATCCATGTAGCTGTGGCTGTAGCGACCTTCGTATTCCAGCTCCTGCCACTGGCGCACCATGCCGAGGTAACGGTTATTCAGCGACACGATCTTGATAGGCGTGTTGTATTGCAGGCAGGTGGACAGCTCTTGAATACACATCTGCACCGAGCCTTCGCCGGTGACGCAAAACACCTCTGCGTCCGGCTTGGCCATCTTGACACCCATCGCGTAGGGAATGCCCACGCCCATGGTGCCCAGACCGCCGGAGTTGATCCATCGGCGCGGCTCGTCAAAACGGTAGTACTGCGCGGCCCACATCTGGTGTTGACCGACATCGGAAGTCACATAGGCCTCCACATCCTTGGTCATATTCCACAGCGTTTCCACCACGTACTGCGGTTTGATCACGTCGCCCTTGCCGTGGTCGTATTTCAGGCAATCCTTCTTGCGCCAGCCGTCAATCGTTTCCCACCACGCGCCCAGCGCATTGGCATCGGGTTTGATCACGCTTTCCTTGATCATCGCGATCATTTCGGAGAGCACGTCTTTCACATCGCCGACGATAGGTATGTCAACCTTGACGCGCTTGGAAATGCTGGAAGGGTCGATATCGATGTGGATGATCTTGCGTTCGTTCTGCGCAAAGTGCTTGGGGTTGCCGATGACGCGGTCGTCAAAGCGCGCACCAACTGCCAGCAGCACGTCACAGTTCTGCATCGCGTTATTGGCTTCCACCGTACCGTGCATGCCCAGCATGCCGAGGAACTTGCGATCCGATGCTGGGTAGGCACCCAGGCCCATCAGCGTATTCGTGCAGGGGTAACCCAGCATGTCCACCAGCGTGCGCAGCTCGGCAGAGGCATTGCTCAACAGCACGCCACCGCCGGTGTAGATGTAGGGCCGCTTCGCGGTCAACAGCAGCTGCAATGCCTTGCGGATTTGACCGCCGTGGCCCTTGCGCACAGGGTTGTACGAGCGCATTTCCACCGACGCGGGGTAGCCAGCGTAAGGCACTTTCTTGAAGGAAACGTCCTTCGGAATATCCACCACCACCGGGCCGGGACGGCCGCTACGGGCAATATGGAAAGCTTTCTTCAGCGTGACGGCCAGATCGCGGGCATCCTTGACCAGGAAGTTGTGTTTGACGATGGGACGGGTGATACCCACGGTGTCGCATTCCTGAAAGGCATCCAGCCCGATCGCATGGGTAGGCACCTGCCCCGTGATGATCACCATGGGGATGCTGTCCATATAGGCCGTCGCAATGCCGGTGACCGCATTGGTCACGCCTGGGCCGGAGGTCACCAGCGCCACACCGACATCGCCGGTGGCGCGGGCGTAGCCATCAGCCGCGTGGACCGCGGCCTGCTCGTGACGCACCAGAATGTGCTGAATGGTTTCTTGTTTGTAGAACGCGTCGTAGATGTGTAGCACGGCGCCGCCGGGATAGCCCCAGACGAATTTGACGTTTTCCGCCTGCAATGCCTTGACGAGTATTTCTGCGCCGCGCAGCTCCACCGTGGAGGGGTTTGGGGACGATGTTTTGCCCTGGGCAAGCGCTGCGCCTGCCGAAGCGATTTCAGCTTTGGATATTTCCATGATCAACCTTTGTGAATTTCTCTAACGAAAAACCTTGGGTGCCCCTTCACAGAACTCTTGTGGAGTCGCGTCGGGACTTAAGGCCAAAACCATAAGCGCATTGAATGCTGCGCCGAGTCATGACCCGTTTGCCTTTTGATGTGCAATGCCGATTATGGCACTTGGGCGGTGCATTTTGGTGATGAACGCCCGGAATAATGCGTCTGAATGCCATAATCTGCCGCCTGTCATCCTTACCCGTTGGTATTTCACACTTGGCTTCTGAACACGAACTATCCGAATTCCTGAAAAGCGTAGAAAAACGCGCGTTCAAGCGTTCGGTGTACCACGTGCGTAACGAGGAATCCGCACTGGACATCGTCCAGGACAGCATGATGAAGCTGGCCGAGCACTATGGTCACAAGCCCGTGGAAGAGCTGCCCATGCTGTTCCAGCGCATTCTGTCGAATTGCACGCTGGACTGGTTTCGGCGGCAAAAGACCCAGAATGCCCTCTTTACCAACTTGGGCGACTTTGCGGACGCTGGAGATGACGGCGATTTCGACTTGTTGGAGGCCGTACACACCTCCAACAACCCGGAGCAGAACGAAAGCACCGAAACCCAGACCGAGCGGGCACAAACATTGCGTGCCATCGAAGTTGAGATTCAACAGCTCCCCGCGCGTCAACGGGAAGCCTTCCTGATGCGTTATTGGGAAGAAATGGACGTTGCCGAGACGGCGGCGGCGATGGGATGCTCGCAGGGCAGTGTGAAAACGCATTGCTCGCGGGCAGTTGGCGCACTGGCAAAAGCATTGAAAGCCAAGGGAATCAAATTATGACAACAACACACGAAATGACGGCCGAGGGCCTGGAGAACCAGCTGGGACGGCGCATTGCTGCCCGCCTGGACCAGGCTAGCAATGAAGTGTCACATGACATTTCGGAACGTCTGCGCATTGCCCGCTCTATGGCTTTGGACAAACGCCGGGTGCTCAAAACCCAAATGGCAACCGAAATCAGCAGCATGGGCAATGCGGCCGCGCTGCAAATGGGCGGTGATCATTTCAGCATATGGAACCGTATGGCTTCCTGGTTCCCATTGCTGGCCCTTTTGGTTGGTCTTTTGGCCATCAATGTGATTCAGGACGAACGCCGCGCGCACGAAATTGCCGAGGTGGATGCCGAGTTGTTGACTGATGACCTCCCGCCTGACGCCTACACCGACCCTGGTTTTGCACAGTTTTTACGTGTCCAACAAAACCAGTGATCGCTCGGTTCGCATGTTGAAGCGTATTTTTGCTTTCCCAAAAGGGTCCGCTGTCATGCGGGCCCCACTTTTCTTTACGGCAAATTGCTACCTTATTGGTATGGCGTGCTTTGCTGCTCAGACGTTTGCACAGACTCCTCCCGCCGCGCCGGTAGTCACCACCTTGGAGGCCTCGCCGTCTTGGGGCGGGCTGTCCCCGCAACAGCGGGAATCGCTGCATCCACTGGCAACCTCATGGGATCGATTGACGGAAGGTCAGAGACGCAAATGGCTCGCTGTAGCCCAAAATTTCTCCAAACTGTCTTCGCCAGATCAGAACAAGATTCACGCCCGAATGGTTGAATGGGCTGCACTCAAACCCAAAGAGCGGGAGCAAGCCCGCCTGAACTTCGCGGAAACCAAAAAAATTGCGCCTGCAGACCGTGCAGCCAATTGGGAGGCCTACCAGGCACTCAGCGCCGAAGAAAAGAAAGAATTGGCGCAAAAAGCGCGCAAAAAGACACCCGGCGCTGCCCTTGCCGTCAAGCCGGTGGCCCGTGACAAGCTGGCGATCGTCCCTGTCACCCGCCATACACCAGAGCCTGCGCTGGAGAAGCAGTTGATCAAGTACGCCATTGACCGCCATACGCTGCTCCCAGTGTCTCGGGCACCTGATGCCAACACCATTGAGTCGCCACTGACCCAAGGCCCGCATCGCCAGTAAAGGGTGCGTGCGGCCAACTACAATCCGCGCTCTCTAGCGTCTGGAAAGTAGCAACTTGAATCACGACTTTGAAACCCCGGGAATCTGGCGGCGTATGGCCTGCTGGCCTTATGAAGGTCTGCTGCTCTTTGCTGTGCTCTTTGTTGGCGACTATTTGCTGGACAGTCTGAGCCAGAGCCGCCATGGCCTGGACAAGCGTGACCTGCGTCAGCTGTTCCTGTTCGTACTGCTGGGCATCTACTTCGTCTGGTTCTGGTCCAAGGGCCAGACACTGCCCATGAAAACCTGGCATATCCGCCTTGTCGACCGCGACGGCGCTCCGGTGAGCCAGCTGCGCGCGCTGGCCCGCTATCTGCTGAGCTGGCTGTGGCTGCTGCCTCCGCTGATGGCCTATGCGCTGGGCGTAGGACTCATCGAAACTCTCGTGCTTGTGCCCGCCTGGGTGGCTGTCTGGGCCATCCTGAGCCGCTTTCACCCGCGACAGCAGTTTTGGCACGACGCTTGGGCTGGAACGCGACTGGTTACCAGTCTGTCCGTTGACCGCGCGCCCACCGAGACTCGCACATGACCTCTTCAGCGACTCCACAGACCGACGTCAATCCGCAAAAATCCCGCACCGGAT
>JAYWAV010000299.1:0-3905 GCA_043782015.1 Rhodoferax sp.
ATTTCCAGATCAATCACCGGCGGGGCTACAGGTTTGACGGGCACCTCGTTGCGCACAATAACCGTGGGGGCAGGTGGAATGGGCGGTAGCGAGTCCAGAGCAGACGGGGAATCAGGGAAACGGGAGTCTTGTGCGGCGAGCGCGCTGTCCCAAAGGCCCCAAGCTGTATCAGGGTCATCTTCCACGACCTCAAGGCCGCGCGAATCCGCCGCATCCTTGGGAGGCGTTTTGTCAGAGTTATTGCCTTTGCCAAAAAACCCACTGAACATGAAACACCCTTCGTATTCGGTTTCGATAATAACCCAGTGACCTCTGGATTGCCACTGGGAAAAACCGGTTCGTAAGTGGCATCATTACGCAAATGCGTAGCGCGGCATGTGCGCAAAACTACCACCATCGGAAAATGAAACGCCCCAGAACCCGAAAGGGCGCTGGGGCGCATGGATACTGGTGGCCTGGGGCGGAATCGAACCACCGACACAAGGATTTTCAATCCTCTGCTCTACCGACTGAGCTACCGGGCCTGAGCCTTCAATTATAGCAGCAAGAAAAGTGTCTTTCCCCGAGCGCGCTTATGCGCCGGTTCGTTTGCTGCGTGTCAGATCGACTCCCAATTGCTTGAGCTTGCGGTACAGGTGGGTGCGCTCCAGACCGGTTTTCTCAGCCACGCGGGTCATGGAACCGTTTTCCTGCGCGAGGTGGTACTCAAAATAGGCCTTTTCAAACTCGTCGCGCGCTTCGCGCAACGGCTTGTCCAGCACGAAGTTCTGATTGGCTTGCGGGCCGGTCAATACCGCGGCCAAGGCCATGGGGGCCGCGCTCTCGGCGTACTCCACGCTGGAGACAGAGACCGATTGGACTTCCAACACAGCCGCCTTGCGAAGGTTGCCCCGGGCCAAGCCCTGGTCCACTGCCTTGAGCAGTTTTTGCAATGTGATGGGCTTTTCCAGGAAGGCCAGCGCGCCAATTTTGGTGGCCTCCACCGCCGTGTCGATGGTGGCATGGCCGCTCATCATGATGACGGGCATGGTCAGTTGCCCGGTGGAGGACCACTCCTTGAGCAGGGTCACGCCGTCGGTATCGGGCATCCAAATGTCCAGCAACACCAGATCGGGGCGCTCACGGGTACGCACTGCGCGCGCCTGGGCGGCATTTTCGGCGAGCTCTACGTTGTGACCTTCGTCATTCAGTATTTCCCAGAGCAAGTCCCGAATCCCGTGCTCGTCGTCTACAACCAGAATGTTTGCCATGGTGCCTGCACTATTCCCTAAAAACCGTAATCGCGCGCTCAGGTTGGCACGCTGTTATCGATTGCCAATGATAACGATACTTGCGCACCGACCACCAAGCCATCCTGAAGGCGGTTGCTGATGTCACAGCGCGCCCCGTGTTCATCTGCAATTTTCTTGACCACCGCCAGCCCCAAACCGGTTCCGCGCGCCTTGGTGGTGACATAGGGCTCGAACGCCCTTTTGAGGATTTGTTCCGGGAAACCAGTGCCTCGGTCCAGCACGCTCAGGCGCATGCGAGCGCTGCCCTCCTTCCACTGGGTGCGCACTACCACGCTGCGGTCACCCCCCGTTGGGACTGCAGATTCAGTGGCATCCTGCGCGTTTTGCAGCAGGTTGTGGATTACCTGTCGCAGTTGCTCGGCATCGCCCATCACGCGGGGACAATCCGGCTGCAGTTCGAGGCGCACTGGCACTGCGGAGTTTTCGTTGTCATACAGCTGCATCACGTCCTGCACCAGCGCATTGATATCGACCGGCTTGAGTTCTGCTGCAGGCAAGCGGGCGTAATCACGAAATTCGTTGACCAGCCGCTTCATTGCGTCGACCTGGTCGACGATGGTCTTCACGGATTTGGTCAGCACCTGTTGCTCCGCAGCTTCCAGCTTGCCACCCAGCCTTTTTTCCAGACGCTCCGCAGAAAGCTGAATGGGAGTCAGCGGATTTTTGATCTCATGCGCCAGACGGCGGGCCACTTCCCCCCAGGCCTGTGCCCGCTGCGCAGACACAATTTCCGAAATATCGTCAAACACCAGCAGGCGTTCGTCGCCCGGCAGCTCTGCGCCGCGAGCTACCAGCGTCAGGGAGCGGTCAAACGGGCTTTGCGCCAGATTCAAGTTGGCACCCAGTTCAAACGACTGTTGCCAATGGTCCATACCGCGCTCCATACGCTGCGTCATCAGATCGGTGAACTGCGCCTGCACCGCCTGACCAAATTCCTGAAGTCCCTCGATCTCAAAGAGATATTCTCCTTCGTGCGCTGCCATCGGGATTTTCAGGATGCGCGTAGCGCCGGGATTGGAGGAGCGGACCTCCCCGTTCGCGCCCAACACAATGACACCCGCCGTCAAGTTGTCCAGAATGGTCTGCAGATTGGCGCGCGCCGAATCGACCTGGGCCATGCTGTGCTCCACCGCCTGTCGTGCATCAGACAGTTGCGCGGTCATGGATGCAAAGGCACGCGTCAAGCCGCCCAATTCATCCTTGCCCTGCATGGCAATCTTGGGCGTGAAGTCTCCAGCCGCCACCTGGCTCACGCCTTCTGCCAACAACAGCAGTGGCCGCGCAATCTGGTTACCCAGCACGATGGCCAATAGCACCGCACCGAACACAGCCAGAAAGAGACTTAGCGTCAACGTACCGATGTACATCTGCTTGAGCCCCTCGCGACCAAGGGCACGCTCCTGGTACTCGCGGTTGGCCCCTTCCACCGCCAGCGCATTGGCAACCAGGTTCGACGGCAACGCACGCGACACCAGCAGGTAGCGTTGCTCTGGGGTCAGTCCCAATGCGTTGGACGATATGGGAACCAATACTTTGATGCGCGCTGACACACTGGAATCGGGCGCCGCGTCTTCTAGCCCCTCTACCCAGGCCAATGACCGCTCAAAACGCGCGGTGCGGAACTGGCTTGGCGTAGGTCGGTCGGGATTGAGCTGGAACCGCGCTTGCCCGGCACTGGAAATCAGATTGCCGTTGGCACTCCAGATGGTCACATGGGTCGCACCCAATTGCTCTAGTACCCGCTCCAGCACCAGTCCGGCCATCGCGTCCGGGTTTTCTGCCAGTTGCACGGCAGCGCCGCGCGACTTGCTGGCCAGGTCGCTTTGGAGTGTGTCCAGTGTGACGCGTGCAAGACTCAAACCGGCGTCCAGCGCACCTTCGACCTTCACGTCAAACCAGGTCTCGATCGAACGCGATACAAACTGGTAGGACACCACATAAATCAGCAATCCAGGCGCCACACCGACCAGCGCAAAAATGGTAGCCAGCTTGACCAGCAGCCGACTGCCAAATCGGCCCTGGCGCAGTCGTACAAACAGACGCCAGCCGACGCCGACGATCGCCAACAGCAGCGCACCGGCAACCACTACATTGATGGTGAACAGGCGTGTGTAGTTTTGCTCGGACAGATCGCGGTTGTTGGTCGCCTGCATCAGCAAGGACAACAGCACCAGACCAATCAGCACCATAACGGCTGCACCTATCGCAACGACCCGGTTTAGGGCCTTGGCGTGCTGCATGGTCGCGCTATACGCTGGCGGAGTGTCGTCAGGCGTCATTTGCTGGACTCAAGGACCAAGGGCGCGACCAAGCTGGCCGAGATATCCCAACCCGTTTGGCCCAGCGCACCAATCTGGAAAGGCCGAGGCAACTGACTGAGGTCCAGCTTGAAGCGGAAATCAACGCGATGTTTCACCCCACCGTCCAGATCGGATGCATCTGCCACCTTCCAGCGCGAGATGCGTTTGATCAATGCCAGCGCCTGGCCCAGGGTCTCAAAGCTTTGGTTCAGGGTCAGGCCCTGGCTGCCTGCAGCAGACGCACCCTGCGTTACGTTGATACGCCACATACGTGTCAGGGGCTGGTAGGCCAGACGCATGCTGCGCTGGGTGG
>JAYWAV010000300.1:0-3898 GCA_043782015.1 Rhodoferax sp.
GTTGTCAACTACCGAGACGGCTTCGAGGCCCTCACCCACGTGGGCCATCAACACCACCGGAATGGATTTTGAGGTCGGCGTGCCAGCGTTCACCGCCACCGATGCCAGCGGCACCAGCGGATTGGTCTCAGGGTAGTAAGCGGCCACGTTGCCCCGGGGAATGTTGTAGGCCACGAGTTTGAAGCGGTTGGCACGGCGTTCCTGGCTGGCTGGCCCGTCCAGATCCCAAACGGTTTTGATGTCGACCCAGTCGCCGTCCTTCATACCCAGCGCAGCGATGTCCTGGGCGTTGATGAACACCACTCGGCGCTGACCGAAAACGCCGCGGTACCGGTCGTCGTGGCCATAAATGGTCGTGTTGTACTGGTCATGCGAACGCGTGGTGAGCAGCGTGAACACACGCGTGTCCCGCTGGCCCTGCGCGGCGCGCCGGGCCCGGTGGGACGGCGTGTTTTGCGGCACGTCATGTGCCATGAAGCGCGCTTTTTCAGTGACGGTGTTCCAGACCCGTTCGCTGGCGGTGTTGGGCAGGCGAAACCCGCCCGGCACCGCCACACGCTGGTTGAAATTTTCAAAACCCGGCAACACCGCCTCGATCTTGTCGCGGATGCGGCTGTAGTCGTCAGTCAGCCAGTCCCAGCGCGTGCGGCTTCGGGCGCCCAGTGTGGCCGCGGCCAATCGCCCAACGATCGCCGGCTCCGACAGCAGAAGGGGCGAGGCCGGCGGGTTGATGCCCGCCGAGATGTGCACCATGCTCATGGAGTCTTCCACCGTCACCCCTTGTGGCCCTGCAGCCTGAATGTCAATTTCAGTGCGCCCCAGGCATGGCAAGATCAGCGCTGTCTTGCCGTGTACCACATGGCTCCGGTTGAGCTTGGTGGTGACATGCACCGTCAGGTCGCAGCGGCGCAAGGCCTTCCAGGTTTCATAGGTGTCCGGCGTGGCCGCTGCAAAGTTGCCGCCCAGGGCGAAGAACACCTTGCCACCGCCGTCCAGCATGAGCTGAATAGCTTCCACGGTGTCAACCCCGTGGGCGCGCGGTGGCTCGAAGCCGAACACTTCCTTGAGCTTATCCAGCAGCGCCACCGGCGGCTTTTCCCAGATGCCCATGGTGCGGTCGCCCTGCACATTGCTGTGGCCACGCACGGGGCAGGCACCGGCACCGGGCTTGCCCAGGTTGCCGCGCAGCATCAGCACATTGACCAGCATTTGAATGGTGGCCACCGCATCCGTGTGCTGGGTGATGCCCATGCCCCAGCAAAAGATGGCGCTGTTGGCCTGCCGATACACCTCAGCCGCCGCGCGAATGTCGGCTTCGCTGAGCCCGGACTCTTCAACCAGCAAGGGCCAGGACTCTGCCAGAACGTCGGCCCGTAGCGCGTCGAATCCCGACGTGTGCTCTTTGATGAATGCGTGGTCGAGCGCACTTTCTCCGGCCGCGTCGCATTCCAGCAGGTGCTTCATCACGCCCTTAAGCAACGCAAAGTCGCCACCAATGCGCAGCTGGTAGTAATGCGAGCTGATGCGGGTGGAGCCCAGGGTCGCCATTTCCAGCTTGTCCTGCGGGTCGGCAAAGCGCTCCAGCCCGCGCTCGCGCAGGGGGTTGAACGACACAATCCTGGCGCCCCGCTTCGACGCGGCACGCAACTCGCCCAACATGCGCGGATGATTGGTGCCCGGGTTCTGCCCAAAGATGAAAATTGCATCGGCTTTTTCAAAGTCGTCCAGCGTCACCGTTCCCTTGCCCACGCCGATTTGCTCGCGCATGCCAACGCCTGTGGGCTCATGGCACATGTTGGAGCAGTCCGGGAAATTGTTGGTGCCGTACTCACGCACAAACAACTGGTATAAAAATGCCGCTTCGTTGCTGGCGCGCCCGGACGTGTAGAAAATGGCCTGGTTCGGGTCGGGCAAAGCGTTCAGGTGTTGCGCAATCAAGGCAAACGCTGCATCCCATTCAATCGGCGTGTACTTGTCACTGGCGGCGTCGTACACCATCGGGTGGGTCAAACGGCCCTGGTCCTCAAGCCAGAAATCACTGTGTTCGGCCAACGCTCGCACGGTGTGCACAGCAAACAACTCGGGCCCGGCCCGCCGGGCTGTGGCCTCGGCTGCGACGGCTTTGGCACCGTTCTCACAAAACTCGAAGCTCGAGGCATGGTCACGGTCAGGCCAGGCGCAGCCAGGGCAGTCAAAGCCGTCGGGCTGGTTGGCCGACAGCAGGGTTTTGGCACCCTTCAGCAGAATGTCCTGTTTGTACAGGGCACTCGACACACTGCGCAATGCAGCCCATCCACCTGCCGGACCGGTATAAAACTCGATTTTTTCCTCGCTCATGATGACCCTGAGGCGGGCAAAAAATGCGCCCGGCCTGCTTCCTTGGGCGCGAGTGTCCAAGAAACCTTAGGGCTTGTCCAATGGAATCAAATCATGGCGTGATTCAAAAAATAAACGTATGAAATCAAAGACATACGTTCATTTTGGTGCCTGAAGCCTTGGCTGCAAACAGCAATGACGGTGTGCCCGGTAAACGCAGAACAGCCCGGCTACGAACCTAGCAAAATCGTGTGTCGAATGGCGACTTGCGCCCGACTCCGCGCATTCGCTAAATGCGGTGGCGATCAGGCGAGCCGCCGTAGGTGTCAACGTTCTTCAACCAGACCGGGTCTTGCGCCAGTTGCATCGCAGCATCCAGCGCCCGCGACGTCCGGTCGCCGCCTTGCACCATGAAGCCGACCGGCGTTCGCACGTCGGGCAGCACCAGGGGAAGCGCCTCCAGCTCGTGGTAGCCGCGCATGGCTCCCACCAGCGCGCCCGGCACGATGCTGCACACGTCGCCCACTGACACACTCAGAATCAGCGTCAAAACGGAATTGGTCTGGATGGCGGGCCTGACCACCGCACCCACCTGTGAAAACGCTGCCTCTATTAGGCTGCGGTTGTGCATTTCGCGCGACAGCAGGCACAGCGGCAGGGTCGCCGCTTCAGCCCAGCTGATGCTGTCGGCAATCCGCATGGCATCGGAGGGCTGCCCAACGGCTTTGCGCACCAAAAAATACTGCTCGGTGTACTGCGGAACATGACGCAGCCGCGGGCTGTAGCGAGCCAGTCGGTCGGTGTACCCCAGGCCCATGTCCAGCGACAGCGATTCCAGCCCGTTTTCAAGCTCAGCCGAACTCATAGACCTCACAACGGGCGCAATACCGGGGTGGCGCGCCTGGAGCAAGGCCGCAAAACGCGCCGCGATCGGCACCGCTGTGGGCACCGAGCCAATCATCAGGGAGCCTTGCGGCCGGCTTGCCTCACTGCACAAATCCTGCTGCAACAGTTCGCGTTCGTGCAGCATGCGTTGGCCGCTGAGCAGCACCCGTTCGCCCTCGGGTGTGAAGCCGCCGAAGGAGCGCCCCCGAAGCACAATCGCACAGCCAAACTCCACCTCCAGCGCGCGCAAGGCATTTGACAGCGCCGGCTGCGTGATGTGACAAGCCAGCGCAGCGCGGCCGAAGTGTTTGTGCTCGTCCAGCGCCATCAGATAGCGAAGCGATGCCAGCAGATTCATGCAGGTTCGTCGATCAGGTGTTTTTCGAGATCGTGATCGTCGGGAACCGGGCTGAAAAGTCTTTGGACTTGGCAGCGACGGTGACGGCCACCTTGCGGGCCACGGCCTTGTACAGCGCGGCCACGTCGCCGTCCGGGTCGGCAACTACCGTGGGGCGGCCGTTGTCAGCCTGCAGGCGAATCTGCATGTCCAGCGGCAACGCGCCCAGGTAGTCCATCTTGTACTCGGCAGCCATTTTCTTGCCGCCATCCGCGCCAAAAATATGCTCAACATGGCCGCAGTTAGTGCACACGTGAACCGCCATGTTCTCCACAATGCCCAAGATCGGCACGCCGACTT
>JAYWAV010000301.1:0-3896 GCA_043782015.1 Rhodoferax sp.
GCCCAGTCCGACAAATTTGTGTGCATCGTCGATGAATCCAAGCTGGTCAAGCAGTTGGGCAAGTTTCCACTGCCGGTAGAGATCATCCCGATGGCGACCAGCCGGGTGATCGCGCAGTTCGCCGGGATGGGTGGCACGGCTGCGGTGCGCCTGAAAGACGGCAAGCCGCTGGTCACCGACAACGGGCAGCACATCGTCGATGTGACCGGTTTGCAGATCGCTGATCCGCTGGCCTTTGAAGCCCGAATCAGCCAATGGCCTGGTGTGGTGACGGTGGGTGTGTTTGCCTACCAGCGCGCCCAGATTTGCCTGCTGGCCACCGCCAGCGGCGTCAGGACGCTGACGTTCTGACTGTTAGCCAACGCAAGGGCAGGGCATGGCCGTACCGCATTTCACCGAAGTCCTGACGTTGTCCAACACGCAGATCTCCATTGAGGCGGCTGCGACGGTGGCGTTCGCGCTCTCGGGCCTGATCGCGGCTGCGCGCAAGCGGCTGGACGCTGTTGGTGTTTGTGTCGTGGCCTGGTTGGCGGCCTTTGGTGGCGGTACCTTGCGTGACATCCTGCTGGATAGGCGGCCCTTCTTCTGGGTGCAGCATGCTGCATGGCTGTGGGTGCTGCTGGCGCTGTGTATTGCCGCGATGGTGTTTATGCGCACCCGCCATTTCGAACCCACCGAACGAGCAATGCAATGGCCCGACGCGTTGGGCTTGGGCCTATTCACCGCTGGCGGCACACAAATAGCGCTGGACGCCTCCATGCCTGCCATCGTGGCCGTGCTCATGGGCATGGTGACGGCGGTGTTTGGTGGTGTGATGCGTGACATCGTCTGCAACGAAATCCCGCGCGCTTTTCGTGACCACCAACCCTATGCAGTGTGTTCGTTTGCAGGCGGCTGGGTGATGGTTGGCGCGCAGGCCTTTGACGTGCCGCAATGGGGTAGCCTAGTTGCGGCGGCGGCAACAGCAAGTCTGTTGCGGTTGCTGGCGGTGCACCGGGATTGGCGGTTGCCGCAGTGGCAGTCTGGGGAGTCGGACCGTTAGTGCTGCTGTTGGACAGCAAGAAGGCAGCGCTACTTCTGGATCATGCGTGTCGGGTACTCTTTTCGTACGTGTCCTCCGCGCCGTCAGCGGGCGAGCAAAACAAACCTCTGAGCCTCCAGAGCCCAGAGGTTCTTTTAGCGACCTATGTACAGGCTGCTGGTGCCTTGCAGGTAATCCGATGGCCTGCCAGGAACGTACAGCGCACCTTCTGGCGCACTGGCCTCTGCATACAGTTCCAGTTCCGGCGCCACTGACCGTGGGCGGCTGATACCAGGGGTTGGGCTGCGCATGAGATATGTCCATACCCGGCTCAGAAAATCCAGGACTGGCGATGTGTGGATTTCATCACGGTCCATGACGGGCAAACTTTTCAAGTTCAACATGTTGTTCTCCAGGATCGGCCCGTCGTCGTTTTGGGGACAGGCCGTTTTGTTTCAGGGCGAGGGGGGTTCATGCAGCACATAGACGGGGCTTAGTGCGGACAGGCAGACGGGCGTGCGGATTCCGCGTCGCAGGCCGTTGTTGCTGGCTTTGGAAGTGGCTTGGTGCATGGCGATGGTGTTCATGGCTATCTCCTTGGGTGGCGTACAAAAAACAAATAAAAAGGCCCGGAACCTTGCGGTGTCCGGGCCATCGTGGGATGTTCCTAGGGGTAGGTACAGCGTCACGGCGCCCCGGGCGGGCGATAAAGGCTCTTCATGGCGGATCGTTTGAAAAACGCCGACGGCACTGCCGCGCGGATGTGCGCAGACAAAGGTGTCAGGGTTAGTGCAAACAGGGTCATGAAGAACAGGTTAGGGGTTGATCGGAACTGTTACGAGGGGCTGTGGATCACCGCCACCGGATAGCAAACTTGCTCAAATGATAAAGATTAGATTATCAATGAGCAAGAGTTTTTTGAGGCCGTGGCCTCAACGCTACTTTTTTTGTCGCAACGGTGCGACACCGGCTTGGCTGCGTTTCCACAAGTCATCGCCAGCGGGGGCAGGGACTGCACTGGTTTTTGTCGGGCTTGCCGGTTGAGTGATAGGTGTGGTCGTTGCTGGCGCTGACGACGTGGGCGTCAGCACTTCACCGAGAAGGTCCAGTAGCCGGGTCCGTGCCTTTTGGGGGTGGCGCCGGTAGTAGCTCAGCACCAGGCCGACGATAAAGCGTTCATCGTCGTCACGGGGGGCATGGTTGTCCGTGGACGTGGCCGCAGCCAGCGGGGCCGCCACCCCACCATGGGGCTGGTCCATCCAGCCATGCGGTTTGTGGCAGAGCATTTCGAACTGTCGAGCCAGCCGTTCGCCGATTTGGCGTGCCCGGCTCTTGATCTGGCTCCAATAGCTCGGCTGGATGCCTAGCCGCTCGGCAAAGCGGCTTTCCAGGCCACGCAGGGTGGCTGCATCGGGGTGTTTGATGGTGTTGTGGACAAACTCATCGAACAGCGCGAGCGCGTTGTCCAGACGGATTTGCGCCAGGTCAATTGCGGCTGTCATTGCGCTGGATGATAAACCTGTCTTGCGCTGGACTTGGCCCAGGCAAGATGGTGCTTAGAAGGTGATACCAGCCGGATTGGACGGTGTGGGACCGGGTGTTGGTGGGGAAGGTGCCTGCTCGGCAGGTGTTTCTTTTGGCTTGGCGGCTGCCGGGGCCTGCACCGTGACTAGCGGGGCGGGAGGCGCATTGCGGAAGCCTGCGGGCAATACCGATGTCTTGGGATAACCGGCGGCGTCCAGGTACTGTGTCCACTCGCTGTCCGAGAAGCCACGGATCTTTTGTCCACCCACCATCAGCAAAGGCAAAGACATGTCTCCGCTAATGCGTTGCAGCGAAGCGGCATCTTCTGGCGTGATGACTGTGCGCTCGCTGAAAGGTACGCCACGACCTGTCAACAGGCTGCGGCCAGAGCCGCAAGGCCCGCAATCGGGGGACGTGTACAGCGTGACCGGGAACTTGTTCGCAATCTGGCGCAACTCAAATGGCAGCGCGCTGCCGGACACGCCGCCTGTGGCGCCTACACCGGTGCCTGCGATTTTGCCTTGCTCGGCGGAAACCGGAGGCTTGTCGGAGAAGGTAACTTTGCCATCGGCGCCGACGATGCGGTAGATGGTTTGGGCTTGTGCGCCGACGGCTGCACCCAGAGCGGCGGTGGCAATCAACAGGCTGTAAAAAGATCGTTTCATCGAGGGCTCCCGGGCACTACGCTACTTCGGCTGTCATTCCCTGGTGGCGCAACAGCGCATCCAGGGTCGGTTCGCGGCCTCTAAAGGCCTTGAAGGATTCCATGGCAGGCCGGCTACCGCCAGCTTCCAATATAGTCTCCCGGTATTTTCTACCGGTTTCGAGGTTTGGCAAGCCGTCCGCCAACATGGTTTCTTCAAACGCCGCATACGCGTCGGCGGAAAGCACTTCAGCCCACTTGTAGCTGTAGTAGCCGGCCGCATATCCGCCGGCAAATATATGGCTGAATGTATGGGCTGTGCGGCTCCATGCCGGGGACTGGATCACCGCAAACTCTTCGCGTACTTTGGCCAGCAATGGCATGAAGTCTCGCTGCGGGTCGTGTTCGGTGTGCAGCAGCATGTCAAACAACGAAAATTCGATCTGGCGCAGCGTCTGTAAACCACTCTGGTAATTCTTCGCAGCCAGCATTTTGTCAAACAGGCTGCGTGGCAACGGTGCACCCGTCTCCACATGCGCCGTCATATGCTGCAGCACGCTCCACTCCCAGCAGAAGTTCTCCATGAACTGGCTGGGCAGCTCCACCGCATCCCACTCCACGCCATTGGTGCCGGAGACATCGCGCTCGTTCACCTGGCTCAGCATGTGGTGCAGACCATGGCCGAACTCATGGAACAGCGTGGTGACA
>JAYWAV010000302.1:0-3876 GCA_043782015.1 Rhodoferax sp.
GATCGGGGTGGGGCATGGGTTGAGGCATCGTTTATGGCGATGCTAGGTGCGCATTCTCCCATTGAATATGACTTATGTCATCGTATTTTACGATGTTTAGTATCTGAGGCGGATACGGCTGCAGAGTGAGGCGCTATCAAAAAAGCAGCTGCTTGCGCACATTCCACGGGCGCTCCCGGCCTTTTTTTCCTGAAATGAAAAATCCCCGCTGCTTTTGCAAGCAACGGGGATTGGTAGGAAGCGCAGCCGCGAGGGCTGCCACCATCAGCGTTGGCCGATAGGCAACACGTCGCGTTTGACAGAGCCTGTGAACAACTGGCGCGGACGGCCAATCTTGTACTCTGGGTCGCCGATCATTTCGTTCAGTTGCGCAATCCAGCCAACGGTGCGGGCCAGCGCGAAGATCGCGGTGAATAGCGGCACCGGAATGCCGATAGCGCGCTGCACGATGCCGGAGTAAAAGTCCACGTTGGGGTAGAGCTTGCGCTGCACAAAGTAGTCGTCTTCCAGCGCGATCTTTTCCAGGGCCATCGCCAGCTTGAACAGCGGGTCATTTTCCAGTCCAAGTTCGGCCAACACTTCCTTGCAGGTTTCTTGCATCAGCTTGGCGCGCGGGTCGTAGTTTTTGTAAACCCGGTGACCAAAGCCCATCAACTTGACGCCGGAGTTCTTGTCTTTGACCTTTTCCATGAATTCGCCAACCTTGCTGATGCCACCCATCTTCTGGATGTCTTCCAGCATGTTCAGGCAGGCCTCGTTAGCGCCGCCGTGGGCGGGCCCCCACAGGCAAGCCACACCGGCAGCAATCGCTGCAAACGGGTTGGTGCCGGAAGAGCCGCACAGGCGCACGGTGGAGGTGGAGGCGTTTTGTTCGTGGTCCGCGTGCAGCGTGAAGATGCGGTCCATCGCGCGCTCGATCACGGGGTTGACGACGTAGGGCTCGCACGGCGTGGCAAACATCATGTGCAGGAAGTTGCCGGCATAGCTCAGCTCGTTCTTGGGATACATGTAGGGCTGGCCGACCGTGTATTTGTAAGCCATTGCCACCAGGGTCGGCATTTTTGCAATCAGGCGGATTGCGGAAATGTCGCGGTGCTCTGGGTTGGTGATGTCGGTGCTGTCATGGTAGAAGGCCGACAGGGCGCCGACCAGGCCGGTCATGATGGCCATGGGATGCGCGTCACGGCGGAAGCCGCGCAAAAAGAACTGCATCTGCTCGTTGACCATGGTGTGCTGGGTCACGCGCTTGGTGAATTCGGTCTTGCCCGCTGCGTTGGGCAGGTTTCCGTACAGCAGCAGGTGGCAGGTTTCCATGAAGTCGCAGTTGGTGGCCAACTGCTCAATCGGGTAGCCGCGGTACAGCAACTCACCCTTGTCGCCATCGATGTAGGTGATGGCCGACTGGCACGAAGCGGTCGACAAAAAGCCGGGGTCATAGGTAAACATGCCGGTTTGTGCGTACAGCTTGCGGATGTCCACAACATCGGGGCCGACGTTGCCGCTGTAAACCGGCAGCTCTACGCTGGGAGTGCCGTTACTGAACGACAGGGTGGCTTTGTTGTCAGCTATTTTCATTTTTCACCTTTCGAGACGGGCTCTTTTAACATTATCAAAACTTCATGCACATCATCGTTGTCCATGCTGGAATTCACCTGACCGAGGGTCTTGCGACCGAGCTGGACATCCAGTAAATCGTTGTCACTCAGGTCCATCAGGTAGTTCAGTGCGTTCGCCTGCGTGGTCGTCAGCGATTCGCTGTAACGCTTGAAAAAACGTTCAATGAAAAGATCGTTTTCCAGCAGGCCGCGGCGGCAGCGCCAGCGCAGTTTGCTCAGGGCCCGTTCATCGACCAGTTCAAGCGTTGCACTCATATGCAGTATCTCGTCTAGACGGTGCGCAGCACCATCATCTCTTTGATCTTGCCAATCGCCTTGGTCGGGTTCAGGCCCTTGGGGCAAACATCGACGCAGTTCATGATGGTGTGGCAACGGAACAGGCGGTACGGATCTTCCAGGTTGTCCAGACGTTCGGCCGTCGCTTCATCGCGGCTGTCGGCGATAAATCGGTAGGCTTGCAGCAGGCCAGCGGGGCCAACGAACTTGTCCGGATTCCACCAGAAGCTGGGGCAGCTGGTCGAACAGCTGGCACACAGGATGCACTCGTACAAGCCATTGAGCTCTTCGCGCTCTTCGGGGCTCTGCAGGCGTTCCTTCTCGGGCGGCACGTTGTCGTTGATCAAATAGGGCTTGATCGAGTTGTACTGCTTGAAGAATTGCGTCATGTCGACGATCAGATCGCGCACGACCGGCAGACCAGGCAGGGGCTTCAGGATGATCACGTCGGGTAGCGTGCGCATATTGGTCAGGCAGGCCAAACCATTTTTGCCGTTGATGTTCATCGCATCCGACCCGCAGACACCTTCGCGGCAGGAGCGACGGAAGGAGATGGTTGGGTCTTGCGCCTTGAGCTTCATCAGCGCATCCAGCAGCATGCGCTCGTGGCCATCCAGCTCGACCTCGATGGTCTGCATGTAGGGCTTGGCGTCGGTGTCCGGGTCGTAGCGATAGATCTTGAAAGTACGTTTGGTCATAAAAATGTTTCCTAGTCAGTTGGGGACACAGCTAAAGATCTGTGCCGCAAATTCTCAGAAGGTCCGGGTCTTCAACGGGACGGAGTCGACCGTCAGTGGCTTCATTTGCACCGGCTTGTAGGCCAGGCGGCTGCCTTCGCTGTACCACAGCGTGTGCTTGTGCCATTCGGTGTCGTTGCGGCCGTTCGGATGCGCCGTTGTATCGCCAAAGTCATTGACCGAGTGGGCGCCGCGGCTTTCCTTACGGGCTGCGGCAGACACAATGGTGGCCTCTGCGGCTTCAATCAGATTCTCCACTTCCAGCGCTTCAATGCGGGCGGTGTTGAAAATCCTGGACTTGTCTTTCAGGCCAATCTTGTTCACACGCTCGCGCAGGGCTGCGATTTTGGCGACGCCCTCGTTCATCGTGGCCTGGGTGCGGAACACGCCGGCGTGTAGCTGCATCGCATCGCGCAAGTCATTCGCCACGTCCTGGGCATATTCGCCATCGGTCGCGTCATCCAGGCGCGCCAGGCGGGCCAGCGTCTTGTCGGCGGCACCAGCGGGCAAAGGCTTGTGCGTTGTGGTCTTGTTGAATTCAACAATGTGGTTTCCAGCCGCACGGCCGAATACCAGCAAGTCGAGCAGGGAGTTGGTACCCAGGCGGTTCGCGCCATGCACGCTGACGCAGGAGCATTCGCCCACCGCATACAAGCCGTTGACAACCTGGCTCTTGTTGTCTGCATCCTGCGTGACCACCTGCCCATGGATGTTGGTTGGAATACCGCCCATTTGGTAGTGGATGGTGGGCACCACCGGGATTGGCTCCTTGGTAATGTCGACGTTGGCGAAGTTGTGGCCAATTTCGAACACCGAAGGCAGGCGCTTCATGATGGTGTCCACGCCCAGATGGGTCATGTCGAGGTTGATGTAGTCCTTGTTGGGACCGCAGCCACGGCCTTCCTTGATTTCCTGGTCCATGCAGCGCGACACGAAATCGCGCGGGGCCAAATCCTTGTAGGCGGGTGCATAGCGCTCCATGAAGCGCTCACCATTGCTGTTGCGCAAAATCGCACCTTCGCCGCGGCAGCCTTCGGTCAGCAGCACACCAGCACCGGCCACGCCGGTCGGGTGGAACTGCCAGAATTCCATGTCTTCCAGCGGGATGCCAGCGCGTGCTGCCATGCCCAGGCCGTCGCCTGTGTTGATGAAGGCGTTGGTCGATGCGGCAAAGATGCGGCCCGCGCCACCAGTGGCCAACAGCGTGGTCTTGGCTTCGAGGATGTGCACATCGCCGGTTTCCATTT
>JAYWAV010000303.1:0-3872 GCA_043782015.1 Rhodoferax sp.
CCAAGCCGGGCCGAAGTGATGAAGCCCGTCGTTTTGACTTCCTGAATGCATTGCGGGTCGCACCGAATAGCCGGTTTGCCCTGTATATCCAGCCCGATCCACGCACCGCGGTGTCGCCTGGCCCGCGACTTCCCAGTGAGGCCGTATCCACATTGCCCGTGCTGGGCAATGCCAGCCAGAAATTCCAGCCGATCAAGGCAGGCGATATGGTTTCGCCGCTCACAGTGCTGGCATCCGCGACGGACGAACCCGACTACGGGCTGGATATCAATTTGTGGGAAGACAGCCCTTCGGAATGGGGCAAGCGGTATGGGTTTGGCAAGCAGCCATTTGGCAATCCCGTGCTGCCTTTTTCGACGCAGGCACCGTTTCACATGAGCTTCATGCACGAGAGCTCGGTGCTTTATGCTGCCGCGCCATTTATCAAACGCACCTACCCACGACTTCGCTCTTACCAGTATTCCACCCTGGCATCACTGGCCTTTCGCACCGGACACCCCTATTGGGGATGGCGCTTCACGGGCCTGTCTTTGCACTACCTCCAGGACTTGACTCAGCCCTACCACGCAACGCTCGCGCCGGGTGACTCGACACTGAAATTGCTGGCTGCCAATGCGCTGGCCATGGTGGGTATGGAAAGCATGAAGAACGACATGATCGTCCTGCTCTCCAATCGCCATTTGGCATTGGAAAAATACCAGAACGAAATCCTTTTCAACTCGGCATTCGCCAAGCAGGACACTCCCGTGGATGTGGCGCTGCGCAGATCCGACAAGGATGCCAGTTACCCCGAATGGAACGAACGCTACCTGCGCGATGTGGTGGCAGCCCAGGCTGTCAGTTTCGGACCCAGGCTGGTGCAAACCATCGTATCCGCCATGCCAGTGGGATTTGTTTCCAATCCGTCATTTGATTTTGGTGTACAGGAAGAAGGTATCACCATGGTCAAGGAACTGGCCAATGCGAATGCGGATTCCCGTGCCAACCTCGATAGCGTCGTAGCGGACCTGATGGCCAATTTCGGCGCCCATAGCCGCAACGCAGTGCGCGGCATCTTAAAAGCCAGCAATCAGCCCTGAGACAGTGTGTACTGGTATATTGCACTGCAACATATCCAGATAGCGAGGTCCCCATGCTTTACCAGCTCTACGAAACCCAGCGCTCCCTGATGGAGCCGTTTTCCGATATGGCCCAGGCTGCGGCCAAAGCCTTCGGCAACCCCCTCTCCGTCGCAGGCCAAAACCCGTTTGCCCAGCGCATCTCGGCCGGCTACGACCTGATGCACCGCTTGGGCAAGGATTACGAAAAGCCCGAATTCAATATCCGTTCAATCAACGAAAGCGGTGTTGAGGTTGCCATCCTGGAACGGGTGGAAATCACCAAGCCCTTTTGCGAACTGCGCCGCTTCAAGCGCCTGACCGATGACGCAGCCACCTTCGCCAAGATCAAGGATGAGCCCGTGGTGCTGATCGTGGCGCCGCTGTCCGGCCACTACGCCACACTGCTGCGCGACACCGTCAAGACCATGCTGAAGGACCACAAGGTCTACATCACCGACTGGAAAAACGCCCGCTTGGTACCGCTGGCAGATGGCGAGTTCCATCTGGACGACTACGTCAACTACGTGCAGGAGTTCATCCGGCACGCACAGGCCAAGTACGGCAACTGCCACGTCATGAGCGTCTGCCAGCCGACCGTGCCGGTGTTGGCGGCCGTCTCGCTGATGGCAGCCCGCGGCGAGAAGACCCCGCTGAGCATGACCATGATGGGCGGCCCCATCGACGCGCGCAAGTCGCCCACCGCCGTCAACAACCTGGCGATGAACAAGAGCTTCAGCTGGTTTGAGAACAATGTGATCTACCGCGTGCCGACCAACTTCGCCGGCGCTGGCCGCCGCGTCTACCCCGGCTTCTTGCAGCACAGCGGCTTCGTGGCGATGAACCCGGACCACCACGCCAAGAGCCACTACGACTACTTCAAGGATTTGATGAAGGGTGACGACGCCAGCGCCGAAGCCCATCGCACGTTCTACAACGAGTACAACGCCGTGCTGGACATGGACGCCGACTACTACCTGGAGACTATCAAGGTGGTGTTCCAGGAGTTCGCCTTGGTGAACGGTACCTGGGACGTTAAGGGCGTGGATGGCAAGGTTGAGCGCGTGCGCCCGTCCGCCATCAAGACCACGGCACTGATGTCGGTCGAAGGCGAGCTGGACGATATTTCCGGCTCAGGACAAACCCAGGCGGTGCACAGCATCTGTAGCGGCGTACCCAAATCACTGCAGCGGCATTTCGAAGCCAAGGGCGCAG
Source organism: Rhodoferax sp. (assembly GCA_043782015.1). GTDB lineage: Bacteria > Pseudomonadota > Gammaproteobacteria > Burkholderiales > Burkholderiaceae_C > Allorhodoferax. The sequence continues at coordinate 2,313 of JAYWAV010000303.1, forward strand.
GCCACTACGGCATCTTCTCCGGCCGCCGCTGGCGCGATCTGGTCTACCCGGAAGTCAAAGCTTTCATTCTGTCCAACCACGCAAGCGGCATCAAAGCGGAGTCAAAAAAGGCATCAAAACCGGCTGCAGCGCTGGCCAGACGGGCGCAAGCAGCTCCTAAAAATGTAGCAGCCAAGGTGGCAGTCAAGGCTGCCACCAAGCGCGCTTCCGCCAAAAAGTGACTACCGCGGCGTCTACAGATGCGGCGCTGGTCGGGCGCATTCTGGACGCCCTGCCGCAAACCCAGTGCACCCGCTGTGGCTACCCGGATTGCGCGGGTTACGCGCACGCGATTGCCGAAGGCGCTGCCGATATCAACCAGTGCCCACCGGGCGGAGAAGTTGGCGTGGTCCGGCTGGCGGACATCACGGGCCGCGCTGCCAAACCACTGAACCCGGAATTCGGCATCGCGGCCCCGCGCACCGTCGCCTTTATTGACGAGAACTGGTGCATAGGCTGCACGCTGTGCATAGACGCCTGCCCCACCGACGCCATCGTCGGCAGCAACAAGCGGATGCACACGGTGATCGAAGAATTCTGCACCGGCTGCGAGCTGTGCCTGCCGGTGTGCCCGGTCGATTGCATCCTGTTGGAGAACACGGGAGAGGCCACCGGCTGGGCCGCCTGGTCACCGGAGCTGGCCGCTACGGCCCGCAACCGCTACGAATTCCAAAGCCTTCGCCGCACGCGCGAAGAGGCAGAGCACGCGCTGCGGCTGGAAGAAAAAGCCCGCATGAAGCTGGCCGATTTGCCCGCCCACTCGCAGCACACCGACCCTGCGGTATTGGACAAGAAGCGGGCAGTGATCGAAGCGGCCCTGGAACGGGCACGCCAGAAACGCGAAGCGGGCGGCAAGCCCTAAAGCCAGACGCCTTGTTTCACCCGTGTAACTACCGGGTGGTTTATGAAGGGTTGGCTGGCTACACTGCGACGCATGATCGCCACTCTAGCCCGCACTTCCATTCGCCCTGCCCTCTGGTCTGCTGCCGCGCTATTGCTGAGCGCTCCCCTTGCCTGGAGCCAGAGCGCCGCGCAACCCAGCGTGTTTGAAACCCGCGAAGCGGATTGGCGCAATGGCGCCATCGTCTACCAGGTGATGGTCGACCGCTTTGCGCCCTCTGCCATTCTCGAAGCCAAACGCGCGCTGTATCCGGCGCCCAAGGTGTTGCACCCCTGGAGCGAGCCCGCGAAGCGCGGCACGTATGTGGAGTCCGCGCACGTGTGGAGCCATGAGATTGATTTCTGGGGCGGCGATCTGGCCAGTACCACCGCGAAGCTCGGTTACGTGCAAGACCTGGGCGCGGACGTGTTGTACCTGAATCCCATCCATCTGGCCTATACCAACCACAAATACGACGCGCTGGACTACCTGCAGATCTCGCCGGAGTACGGCACCAGGCAAGACCTCACGCGCCTGACACAGGAGGCCCACGCCCGCGGCATAAAGGTCGTGCTGGACGGTGTGTTCAACCACATGGGCCGCAACTCGCCCGCGTTTCAGCAAGCGCAGGCCGACCCCAA
>JAYWAV010000304.1:0-3868 GCA_043782015.1 Rhodoferax sp.
GTCTACCTGTCTTCGGAAAAAACGTTTACCCGCAAGATTTATGAAATCTTGTTGACCTTCAAGCTGGAGCACATGCTGACCAAGGATCAGATCCTTGAGATTTATATGAACCAGATTTTTCTGGGGAACCGTGCTTATGGCTTTGCGGCTGCTTCTGAGGCCTATTACGGCAAGCCGTTAAAAACCATCACCATCGCTGAAGCCGCCATGCTGGCAGGCCTGCCCAAGGCTCCTTCTGCGTACAACCCGATCAGCAACCCCAAGCGCGCCCGTTCGCGCCAGCTCTACATCATTGACCGCATGCTGGAGAATGGCTTTATCACCACCGACGAAGCCGAAGCCGCCAAGAAGCAAGAGCTGAAAGTCCGCGCCAACTCCAATGCCACCGAAATCCATGCGGAATACGTCGCAGAGATGGTGCGGCAACTGATGTACGCCCAATATGGTGAAGAGACTTACACCCGCGGCCTGGACGTGCACACCAGCATCCGGACCAGTGAGCAGGAAGCTGCCTACAAGTCTTTGCGCCGCGGCATCATGGACTACGAGCGACGCCAGATTTACCGGGGCCCTGAGAAATTCATCACGCTGCCCACCAATGCATCGGATGCGGAAGACGCGATTGATGAGGTTTTGGACGAACATCCCGACAACGGCGACGTCATGTCTGCCGTGGTTCTTGAAGCCGACGCCAAACACATCAAGGCGATTCGCCAAAACGGCGAATCGGTGGAGATTAATGGCGATGGCCTCAAGCCCGCCCAGTCTGGCCTGTCTGACAAGGCACCGCCCAATATCAAGGTTCGCCGTGGTGCGGTCATTCGCGTCGCCAAGACAGCCAAAGGCGGGTGGGAGATCACCCAGCTACCTGAAGTGGAAGGCGCATTTGTGGCACTGGACCCCCGGGATGGCTCTATCAAGGCACTGGTGGGGGGCTTTGACTTCGCCAAGAACAAGTTCAACCATGTCACCCAAGCTTGGCGCCAGCCTGGCTCCAGCTTTAAGCCATTTATCTATTCAGCGGCTCTGGAAAAGGGCTTCACGCCCGCCACCGTGATCAACGACGCACCGCTGTTTTTCGATGCCGGCGTGACTGGAGGGCAGCCGTGGGAGCCAAAGAACTACGACGGCACCTTTGAAGGTCCAATGACCTTGCGCCGGGGTCTGGCGAAATCCAAAAACATGATCTCCATCCAGATTCTGCAAAGCATTGGCACGCAGTACGCGCAGCAATGGATCGGCCGATTTGGCTTTGACCCGGAAAAGCACCCCGCTTACCTGACGATGGCCCTGGGTGCGGGTTCGGTGACACCGCTGCAAATGGCAACCGGGTACTCGGTCTTCGCCAATGGCGGCTACCGCGTCAACCCCTGGCTGATCACGCAGGTCAAAGAGCAACGTGGCAAAGTGCTGGTCGAAACACCGGTGCTGAAACTGGAAGAATCGCAACGCGCGATTGAGCCACGCAATGCCTTCCTGATGACCAGCCTGTTGCAGGAAGTCACCCGGTCCGGCACCGCAGCCAAGGCCCAGGCTACGCTGAAACGCCCGGATGTGTACGGCAAGACGGGTACGACCAATGACTCCATGGACGCCTGGTTTGCAGGCTTCCAGCCCACGCTCACTGCGGTAACCTGGATTGGCTACGATACGCCGCGCAAACTGGGCGATCGCGAAACCGGCGGCGGCTTGAGCTTGCCGGTCTGGATCAGCTTCATGGAAACTGCGCTGAAGAATATTCCGGTTATGGAGCCGTCCGCGCCAGAGGGCGTGGTCAATGTTGGCGGCGAGTGGTATTACGACGAGTTTGCCAAGGGCGGCGGAGTCAGCACCTTGGGCCAAGACGACAAACCACAGTCTATCGTGCTTCCTCCGGCCGAAGAGAAGAAGCGGATTCTTGACCTGTTCAAGAACTAATTGCTTTGCGGGACTGACCCTCAGCTCTGTCCTCAGCTGATCACGGTAAAGACCAGCGCTTGCCTGCCTTGCAGGCTGGCATCCTGCGACAGTCGGGTGAAGAAGTCTCCCTGGCCTTTGGTATCCAGCCACTGCCCTTGCTGCCACTTGAAGTGATAGCCACCGCTCTTGGCGGCCATCCAGATTTCATGCAAGGGTTTTTGCAGATTGACCACGATCTGGCTGCGGTCTCCAAACGTTAAGGTGACCATGCCACCGCTGCGCTGGTTGTCAATATCGGCATCGGTCTCGTCGTTAAAGCGGTCACATGCTGACTCAATGGCCTGCAACAAAGCTTCGGCATGGTCCATAAACTCGAAGTCAGTCATTACAATTTGCCTATGTTGAGATTGAAGCAAATTCTAGTAGGCGCCTATACCCATGCGGCATGTGTGTGCTTGCTGACTGCCTGCGGACAAACCGGCGCGCTGTATCTGCCCACCACTCCGAGCGTGGTCCCTCCCTCTCAATCCTCCTCCGAGCCCCCCGCTGTTACTCCCCCACCCAAGAGTCCATGACCTCCACAGTTTTGCCTGGCCAGCCGCATATTCACTTTCTTAACGGCCAACTGCATGTAGAAGGTCAACCGGTCCAAGCGCTGGCTGAAACCTACGCCACGCCGCTTTTTGTGTATTCCAAAGCAGCTATGCTGCATGCCCTCGCGGCATACCAGCGTGGCTTTGCCGGGCGCAATGCACAGATTTGCTACGCGATGAAAGCCAACTCGTCATTGGCCGTTCTGCAGGTGTTTGCGCAGGCCGGTTGCGGCTTTGACATCGTGTCTGCTGGGGAACTCGCCCGCGCGCTGAAGGCGGGTGCCGACGCTTCCAAAATCATTTTCTCGGGCGTGGGCAAGACCCGCGATGAGATGCGGATGGCGCTGGAGATCGGAATCGGTTGCTTCAATGTGGAGAGCGAGTCAGAAATTGACGTGCTCAACGCGGTCGCTCTGTCCATGGGCAAGCGCGCGCCGATCAGCATCCGCGTCAACCCCAACGTCGACCCCCAGACGCACCCCTATATCTCCACCGGCCTCAAAGGCAACAAGTTCGGCATCGCCCACGAGCGCACCGTCGCTACCTACCGGCACGCGGCATCGCTGCCCGGCCTATTGGTCACCGGCATCGATTGCCACATCGGTTCGCAGATCACGCAGGAGGCTCCCTACATGGACGCGATGGATCGCATGCTGGACCTGGTCGCGTCGATAGAGGATGCCGGCATACCTATCGAACACATCGATTTCGGCGGCGGGTTGGGTATCGACTACAACGGTGACCAGCCGCCTTTGGCCGATACCCTGTGGCCCAAACTGCTGGCGAAACTCGATGCACGCGGGTACGGCGACCGCAAAATAATGATCGAGCCGGGCCGCTCATTGGTGGGCAACGCGGGAGTATGCATTACCGAAGTTCTGTACCTCAAGCCGGGCGAACAGAAGAACTTCTGTATCGTTGACGCCGCCATGAACGACCTGCCCCGCCCGGCCCTGTACCAGGCCTATCACGGGATCGTGCCTTTGCGTCCGCGCGCCGAGGCCACATCCTGCTGGGAGATTGTCGGCCCGGTATGCGAGAGCGGGGACTGGATTGGCCACGACCGCGAGCTGACGGTACAAGGCGGCGATTTGCTGGCGGTGTTGTCCGCTGGCGCCTATTGCATGAGCATGTCCAGCAATTACAACTCGCGCGGTCGTGCGGCGGAGATCCTGGTATCGGGCGCAAACGCGCGTTTGATACACGAACGCGAAACCATCATCGACCAGCTACGCGCGGAGCGGCTGGTGCTGGACCGGCACCACTGACGAGTCGGGTCGGCTAGGGGCCTTGGCGCGCGCTGAGCCCACCCGACATACCCTCGGGGCGGGGGCTATTGGCAACCCGACTGGCTGGCGCTTTCAAACGTTTTTGTT
>JAYWAV010000305.1:0-3860 GCA_043782015.1 Rhodoferax sp.
ATACGGGCGCGAGCAGCTATAAAAACAATAGTAAACAACAGCTTTCGAGCTGGTACCACCAACAGGAATCGAACCTGTATCTAGCGCTTGCGAGGAGCCAACACTATCGGTCTCTAAGCCGCATAGAATACGGATTCTTGGCTGTCAGTTATGATGAAATCCCAAGTCAATCCCAAGTTGGCGCAGGTTTGGGGCCTACGCCTCAATTTCATCATAGGGCAACACCATGGCAGCAGTTACCAAGCGAGTGCGCGGCGAGCGTGAGTTCTGGGAAGCGCGCGTAACCATCAAGGGTCATCCGCCACTGTCCAAGACGTTCGACAAGAACAAGAAGCGCGACGCCGTGAAGTGGGCGCAGGAACAAGAGGTCAAGATACGCGGCGGCGATAAGGTCTCGCGCAAAAGCGAGCGCACCACTGTTGCCGACGCATTGACCGAATACCTCGCAGCCTACACCGCCACCGATGCCGAAGGTGAGACGGTCAGCACGCTGACCAACACGAAGCGATACGGCGTCGAGTCCGTCAAATATCATCTTGGCGACTTCACCATCGACACACTCAGCCACAAGGTCATCAGTGCGTTCTTGAAAAAATTGCAAGTAACGCCGATACCGCAACCAGCCAACAAGACCAAGACCCACCCGTTGTATGACGGCGACCGCGTGCGATGCTACACACCGGGTTCAGCCCGCAAGCTTTTCTATGCGTTGAAGACCGCTATCGAATGGCACTCGCATGAGCACCACTACCCGTTGGGCGATAAGTTTCAGGCGGTGGAGGTTCCAGCCGCATGGGCGGCGCCACGCGACCGCCGTTTAAATGGCGACGAAGAGGCGCGGTTGATGGTGGCCTGTGAGGGTATGTATAAAGACCCGAGGGGCTGGCAGCTTTTGATTGGCCTCGCGTTGGAAACCGCGATGCGAGCGGGCGAGTTGATCGGCATGCGGTGGGACGAGGTGAACATCGACCAGAGATTTATCGTGATACCGAAAGAGCGCGAGAAGACCCGCAAGGGGCGGCAAGTGCCGCTATCAACCAAGGCGCTAAGGATACTGGCAGAGTTGAAGAAGCGCCGCGTGAAAGGCGAGCCCCGCGTCTTCGAGACGCTGCCCACCATCTCCTCAGTGCTTGGGCGTGGGTTCAAACGAATCACGAAACGCGCCGAGTGTGCCGACTTGCATTTTCACGATCTGCGACATGAAGCTGTGGCGCGATTTTTTGAGCGCACCACCTTGCAGACGATGGAGATTGCGTTGATCACGGGGCACACTGAGTTGAAAACATTGCAACGCTATGCTAACTTGCGTCCTGCGATTCTGGCGAGCAAGTTGGATGGCGCTGGTATGTAAAAAAGATGCTGCGCGCGGCTAATAAAACACTTGACGCTAGTAAGTAGGATGACCGGCGGGGATGGAACCCACTTTTGAACTAAGCGCCTCGCAACTCGCGCCAGCATTTGACTTCACAAAAACTAGGGGTTGAAAAGACACAAAAAAGAACGGCTCAAATGTATGATGTTTCGAGCATAATCTTTGCAGATGTTGTGGCCCAGGTCTTTGCGGTGCGGAATTTTTGATCGATTGAGAGGGAATGATGAAAAAATTAATATGTGCTGCCTTATTTGCGATTGCACTGGCCGGATGCGGAAACATTTATCAGTTGAATAACGATCTCAATGACTCGGTCAGTGAGATGATGGGAACGTATTCCGCCCCGATGCTTTCCAGCTCGCCGACTCCGAGTGGTTGCGCTGGAAGCGACTCGAGATGCCAAGCACTAGATAAGCTAGAAGCAAGGGGCTACGCCCAAGCCCGTCAGAAACAGATCACGTGGACTCGGCTGGTCAGTGGCTTTTACGAGGGTAGAGCAATGCTTTATCCGAACAGCAAGGACAGAGCAGCTTCGCGTGAATTCATTTCTTTTCAACGGGTGCTTGCCGAGCAGATGGACGCCGGGAAGATCACAGAGACCCAGTGGGCATATCTGGTTGACAAGAAGTTTGCAGAAACGCAAACCCGAAATGCTGGCCAACAAACGACTTGCGACACTCAGAACACTGGCAGCTATGCCTTTCCTAACTATCGAACGGTTTGCCGCTAGACAACGAAAATCGCTACTATGGCACGCACAAAAAGATCAAAGAACCTTGACTTGGTTCGCTGGCTTAATCTTGGTCATAAAAACACGGCCAAAAAACTCGTTAGCCTAACTAACGCGAACTATCTTTCTAAGATGGCAACTGGCGATATGGAGATAACAGACCACGATGCGCGGAGCATTGAGAGAATCCTCAAACTGCCGAACGGTTGGCTAGACAGAGACAATATCGAGTTGATCAACATGTCAGGCATTGACTCCGATATTTACCAAGCGATTAAGGTGCTTCCGGATGTGTCCAAGGTTGCACTGCATACATTCATCAAGAGTTTGAAGACTGCGGCTGATTAGCCTCTCGGAAGCTAGCAACTTTTTGGCCTGTTTCCAAACTTGTGTGCTACGGCGGTTTCTTTTGGCTCAGCATATAAGCCTGCTGAATTAATTTTTCTTTGCACCAGCGGTGCCATGGCGCTACGCGCTTTCAACTGTTCCCAAGCCGCTGCATCCTGCTGGCGCAAGTCCTTCACCGTCTGGCGCCACTGCTTCATCGCCTCCGCGTGGGCCTTCAACGCCCGCTGGTGCGTGGTCTCGATACCCAGCACTGAGCCCAAGGCATCAGCGGCACCCGCAGCAATGCCGCTGGCTCGCTCCGGCGCCTTTGGTGCGGGTGGCAGCTTGACCCGCTCGGGCATGCCCTTCGCAGCCTGCACCGCTCCATAGAACTGGCGCACCTCCGAGTGCGCCGCCTGACTGCCCGGCTCACCCCGTCGAATGCCCAGCGGCGTCAGTGCCTCGCCGTATCCGGTTTGCAGTTCGCGCAGCCGCTCCCGGTCAAATAAGGCCTTGCTGTTGAGCTTCCACACCCCCGCCGCCGACTTCACGCGGGGCACCACCGGCAGGTGCATATGCGGAGTCATCTCGTCTAGGTGCAGCACCGCCGAGGCCAGTTGATCCGGCCACTGCCGCTTGGCCCATGCCAGCGAGGCAGTGGCCCAGGCTTTCACCCTGTCCGGCTCGAACACGCCGCCCATGCTCTCGCGCCCTGGCCGGAAGTAGCTAGGGCTGGCAGAGAGCACGATCTCGCGGCACAGCACCGTGTCCCGGTTGCGCCGCTCAGCACCATCGAGCAGATGGCGCGCCGCCTGATAGGGCGTCTTGCCGTCTGCCAGGTGCATCACCACCGGCGCCGCTCCCTCCGGGTCCGCGTTGGGCGTGGGCTTCTCCCGCATCGTGTGTGCGGAAGAAGCCGCAATCGCCGCCATCGCTTTCGCTTTGCGGCGATCCACGCGCAACACGGCGTAGGGGGCAGCGGTCGCGGCGGTGGGGTGCGGGGCGCTCATGCTCTATGCATATCGCGCGCCGCCCGAGATAGCACGCCCGGCCATCAGATGTCCGGTCTACTCACTACACCGAGCAAGCTCGGTTTTGTTCGACCCACCCCCGGCCCCGCCCTGCAAGTGCGGGGAGCAAGTCAGGGCGCGCCATGCCCGGACCAGCCTCCGGCCTGCGGCTCGGAGGTTCGTCCCGTCATTGTTGGTGCGCCAGAATGCCGGGCCACAGCATCGAAATCGATCCTGTTAGGCTCGGCTATACTGCGGTCTCGCGCGCACGCGCATGCGCGCGCGTCGCGCGCGAGGTATCCAAAATCTCAACAGCCTGGGGGCTTCGCGCAAGGCGCCAAGCTCAACGAACCAGCAGCCTGGATGGTCGCGACCACCGCCGCCGCCAGCTTGTGGGCGTTGATCAAGTCGCGAACCCGCG
>JAYWAV010000306.1:0-10668 GCA_043782015.1 Rhodoferax sp.
TTCAGTTGGGCATCGCATAACTACCACTCGGCCGGGGAAGGGAGACTGTGCGGGGCCGATATGTGCGCGTTTGGCACTCGGGAGGCCCCGCACAGTCCCCATTGCATGGTAGCGCCAACCAAAGTTGCTGGAGCTCTGGAATTTATACAAAACAAGGCTGTAGCGCGCATAGGGATTGCGCAAAGAGCTATCAATTGAATAGCAACCTGACACTTGCGTCTGCTACTTGCGCATCGGCGGCGCAGTCAGAACATCCAGGATCGCCGCCGTCTCACCGTCCGGATTGCCGTCGTAATTGCTGTTGCGGTACTTCATCTGAAAAGCTGCAATCACCGTGCGCGTAGCTTCATCGAGCACACCGGCTTGCGGCACTGCAAAGCCGTGTTCTTCCAGCCGCTTTTGAAACCACGCCACATCCGGCAATAGCGCCTCATAGCCCGCCCGCCGCTCGGCCACTTGCTGCGCATCCGGCCACAACACCAACCCTGCATCGGCCAACTGCTTCCACGGAAAATACGGGCCAGGGTCTTGCTTGCGCTGGGGGGCGATGTCACTGTGGCCCAGCACGCGGTCGGGCGGGATGTCGTGGCGCTTGGTAATCTGGCGCACCAGCTCGATTACCTTGTCGATCTGGTGCTGCGGGAACGGGTAGTAGGCCGGGCCGTTTTCGGTCTTGGTCAAACCCATGTTGACGATCTCGATGCCGATGGAGCTGGGATTCAGGTTGGTGTTGCCTTTCCATGAACTCACACCCGCATGGTTGGCGCGGCGCGATTCGTCGACCAACAAATAGATACGCGGGTTCGGCTGGTCATCTACCAGATAGTGCGAACTGACCTCTTGCTGGGTCAGCACGCGGATGGAGGTGGGCAAGTCCAGCGCGGTGTAGTGGATGATCAGATAGCGCACACGGCTGCCCTGGCTGACCGAGGAGTAGGTGGTGTCGAACTGCGTCGCACAACCCGCCAGCAAAGCCGCAACCAACGCAAGCCAAAAAACTTTGGTGACGCGCAGCAAGTTCATGTGCGCACCCTGTGCAATCTGGGGTTTGCGCGGGCCAGATAAAACCACTCCTGCCCCACGCCTGCCTTGGCGTTGGGGAACAAGATGTAGCCATCGGTCTCGGCGATAACCTGCATGCCATCTGCGCGCGTGCCAATCAGGTCGCCGGTCTTCAGCACATCAAAGCTCTGCCAGGCACGGCTGAAGTTGTCATCGACATGCAGGCGGTCAATCACTTCGTAAATGCTCAGCGCTTCTATATTTTTGGTGGGTACTGGCGCGGGGCGGTCAATCAAGCCCAAATGCGCCAGCGTGTTGATGATGGCGTGGTAGGCGACCTCGGGACCTTGCGGGTCTTCGTGCTGGCCACACTCCAGCGTCAGCGCGTAGCCGCCGGTAGAACGAAAATACTCGGTGCTGCCGACGCCATAGCGCGGATCAGCGTCCAGACTTTGCTGGCGCGTCATCGTCGCGCCCATGCGCGCGCGGCGATTCGCCACGCCGCGTGCGTAGGTGCTGAGCCAGCCGTCGACAAAGCGGTCCACACCCAAGCACAGCGCCATGGCCTCTTCTTCGGCCGCGTGTGTGAACGGTTCCAGCGGGCCCGCGTTGTCCAGCGGGCCGACCATCACAAACGGCTTGCCCTGGGCCTGGAAGGAATGCAGATCCAGCAGCACATCGTGTTGTGCCATCAGCGGGCATAGCCAGTTGGCAATGTGGTCTTCAAACTCCTGCGGCGTGTCGGTGGGGCCGAGGTTGCGGTTCAGGTTGCGGTCGCCGCTGCGCTGCTTGCGCTCGTAGGCCAACGGGTTGGTGATCGGCACAAAGGTGACACTGCCTTTGGCAATTGCCAACTGCCCGGCGTCGATCTCCGCGAGCACGCGCTGTATGCCTTTGGTGCCGGCCAATTCGTTGCCGTGTACCGCACCCAACACCAGCAATCGCTTGCCCGGTTGGGGCGATGCAAAGTGGACGGATTTGAAATGGTGGTTGGTTGCCATAGCGCTATAAGTTAGGCGGCCTTGCGGCCAAATTCGGGGTCCACACGGACCATGGCAGTTGCCAGCAGCGCGGGGCCCGCAGCCAGGCAAATCCAGACAAAGAAGTGCGCGTAACCGAGCTGCGACTGTATCCAGCCGCTAAGCATACCCGGCAGCATCATGCCCAGCGCCATGAAGCCGGTGCAGATCGCGTAATGCGCGGTCTTGTTGGGGCCGTCGCAAATCATCATCATGTACAGCAGATAGCCCGCAAAGCCAAAGCCGTAGCCGAATTGCTCCACGCCCACCGCTGCGCCAATCAGCCAAAGATTGGTGGGCAACGCGAACGACAGGTACACGTAAACCAGATGCGGCACGTTCAGCGCCAACGCCATGGGCCACAACCAGCGCTTGAGCCCGCCTTGGGAGATTGCATAACCACCGAGCAAGCCGCCGGCCGTCAGGCACAGCACTCCTACCGTGCCGTAAACGATGCCTACCGACTGCGTGGACAGGCCCAAACCGCCACGGTCCGCACCATCCAGCAGAAAAGGGGCCGCGAGTTTGAGCAACTGCGCTTCGCCGAAGCGGTACAGCAACAGAAACGCGAGGATGCGGCCAATGTCTTTCTTGGTCAGAAACTCGGCGAACACCGCGACATAGACTTTCCACGGCTTGTCTTGCGGCGCACGGGTCACATCTTCAGCAGGTTGCGGCAATACGAAACGGTGGTAAATACCCAGCACCACAAACATCGCGCACAGTACCCAGAACACGATGGACCAGGCCTGCGTGATGCTGCCGGTCGATTCTTCAAAAACGCCCGCCAGATAGACCAGGCCGCCCTGGCCGGTGATCATCGCCACCCGGTAAAACGCACTGCGCACGCCGACATAGGCGGCCTGCTGCGGCTGGTTCAAGGCCATCATGTAGAAGCCGTCGGCGGCAATGTCGTGCGTGGCGGAACTGAACGCCATCAACCAGAACACGGCCAGCGTCAATTGGAAGAAGTGCGGTGCGGGGATGGTGAGCGCCACCAGCGCCAGCGAGGCACCTGTCAACAGTTGCAGCGACACGATCCAGAAGCGCTTGGTACGGAACATGTCGACCAGCGGCGACCAGAACGGCTTGATCACCCAGGGCAGGTAGAGCCAGCTGGTGTACAGCGCGATATCGGTGTTGGAGATGTCCATGCGCTTGTACATGATCACCGACAGCGTCATGGCGACCACATAGGGAATCGCCTGGCCGAAATACAGCGTAGGTATCCAGGCCCAGGGCGATTGCGGCGGCCTGGCAGTCATGGCGCGGTCTGGATGGCGTGGCGGTACATGGCGCCCATGATTTTTTCTTCCCACGGGTCGTAGGCTGAATAGTGGCCTTTGTAGAGCGCAGGATCCACACCCGTGCCACTGATCGCGAAGATAAAGCCGATGCGCTTTACCGGGTTATAGAAAAACATGGATTGCAGGCCATATGCATAGCCTACGTGCCCAAACCCCGCGAGACCGCCTCCCGGCACCACACGATCGCCAACGCCCACGCCACCGCTGAAATCAGTGAAGCGCTGGGTACCCAAGCCCCAGGAATAAAACTCGCCACCGAAGTTGTCACCGTTCAATGGCTTGACGTTGTATTGCCATTCCAACTTCTGCATCGCCGCCACCGATGTGATTTCCAAAATACGCACGCCATCCAGCGCGCCGCCATTCATCAGCATGCGCATGATGCGGCCCAGGCCTTCTACCGTGGTGCGCAGGCCACCCTGCGCACCAAACCCAAGTGCATTGGTGCCTGGTACGTAGGCTGCAAGCCCTGGGCGCAGTGCGGGCATCTTGCCCTGAAAATCGTCCGTCTGCGGCACCCATGGGCCATCGCTTTTCCAGGCACCGTCCTGTCCTTTGCGGTACAACACGGCCACGTGGTGGATATCGTCTAGCGACAGCGTCTCCGCAGTGAATCCGCCGGGAACACCCAATGGCTTGAGTACCGCGTGCTGCATGTACTGGTCAAACCGCTCATGCGTGATGGATTCCATCACCGTGGCGAGTACGCCGAAGTTCAGATTGACATAGTGGAAGAATCGGCCTGGCGTGCGGTCTTGCGTCTCGCTGCGAGAGGCCCAGACACCCTTGTCAAAGCGGCTACCCTGGGGGCTCAACAGGCTCTGCAGCGTGATGTCCATAGGCAGGCTGTAACCCGCATCGTCTCGTAGCGAAGAGGTATGGCTCAGCAGCATGCGGGTGGTGATGGCGCTGTCCGGAAAATCGGGGTTGCGCACCGCAAAGCCCAGATAGGTACCGATATCGGTATCCAGATTCAGCTTGCCTTCTTCGACCAGGCGCATCGCGCCTATGGTGCTGACCTGTTTGGAAACGGAGGCGATGCGGTACAGCGTGTGCGCATCTGCAATATCGCCTTTGTCCCCCGCCGGCAAAGGCAGTACGCGGTAGCCAAACTGCCCCTGGTACACCACCTTGCCATCTCGGATTGCCAGTGCAGAGAGGCTGGCCAACGGCTGCTTGGCATCGCTGACGATGGCACTTAGTTCGTGGTCCAGCGCTGTCTTTTGCACTGCATCCAACCCCTGCGCACCCACACCCCAACTGCACAGCGCCAGCAGCATGCAAGCTGCGGGCGCAGTCATGGGCGGCCCTCGGCGGCAATGACTTCTGCGATCACGTCGGCCATTTGTACCGGCACATTGCGGTCGTCAATCTCCACCACGATCAGATAGCCGTCCATCTTGCCGGTGGATGCCAGTGCTTTTATCAGCGCCAGCTGGTCGCTATGGACCAAGCTGCCGTCGTCTTTGGACCAGTACTCCATCGCCACCATGCAACCGGCCGATGGTGCGTAGGGAAAGTGCGCTTCGTTGCGGTAGTAAGAGGGGTTTACGGTATTGCCGTGCAGCCACATTTCATCGCGTCCGGCCTGGCCGGCCAACCAGACTTCGCGCATGGGTGCGTAGCCACGCCACGAATCGGGGAAGAACGACCAGTAGCGCTCTTCGGTCCATTCCGGTGCCGGTGTCATCGTAGCCATATGCTCATAGTCAGCTACCGTTGCCTCCTTGGGCACTTTGGATTCCAGTGCGGGGGTGGGTCCGATCCACTGGTTTTCAGCAGTGACAGTGCCAACGATGGTAAATAGGCCCTGAGGCGTATTGCCGTTGGTGATGGTGCCGGGCAATCGGCTCTTGGCCATGGCCAGCTGCGCGATATTGAAATAGCTGCCGTCGGCGTTGCGGACAAAGCGGCCATCGGCACCACGCACCATTGCCAAACCGCGGTTCTCGCGGTTCTTGCGCTGGAAGCTATAGACCACCGGATAGCCGGGGCGCGCTGGTGCCTTCAACAAATCTGCCAGCGGCGGGCGCACCGCCAATTCCTGCGCAGGGTCCACGCGCAGGCGGTGCTCCAGTGCGATCAGGCGCGGCTCGTTGTTCCATTGCGGAAAGCCGGATTCCAGCAAGGTACGCATTTGCGCACGCGTAGCCGGGCTGTCGTCCGCACGCAGGACGGTATAGACGCCAATCGCAAACTCCTTGGGCGTGCGGATCTGCGGCAACACGGCAGGCAGCAGCGGCGCGGCTTCCTTCCAGTACAGCGTGTGGGCACCGGTCAGCACCTCGCGCTGGTAGTCCACCGGTTTTTGCGGCAGAAAGGGGAGTGCTGCCAGCAAACGTTGACGCGTTGCACCTTTGTCGAGATTGAACAGTGCGGTGGCTTCCAGCGCGGCGGGCAGGCCATCGTCATTGGCAGGGTCTATATCGGCCTTGGGCTTGATCGCATCGATACCCTTTTCAAACACCACCCGCTCGCCGGCGGCCGAGGCCACTTCGCTTTTGAAGTTTGCAGGTTTGAGGGCCAACACTTCGGCGGGGCTGCGTTTATCAGGCGCGTTGGGAGGCTGGTTGCCATGCAGGAGCGCAGCAATCGCAGCCGCAACAAGAAGTACCGATTCCCACATAACACAGCCCTCAGGTGATGGGTTCTGCTGCGGGGGCAGCAGGCGCGGCGATTATAGGTTTGCACCCCTGGGTTATGCATGCCTCACCCGGGGTTATGCACTTGCGGTGAACACCTTTGCCATGGACACTGTGGCACTCCTTTCGTCACTACCGATACCCTTCATGCTCAAGACCGAGACACCCAGCCCGCACCACAAAGACCTCGACATGTATACCTCCGCACAGGTGGTGGATGCGCTGGTGGAAGACCAGCTTTTGGCAGTGCAAGCAGTGCGCCAGATTGGCCCGGGCATTGCCCGCGCAGTCGATGCCGCAATTGACCGCATCCAACAGGGCGGGCGGCTCGTCTATGTCGGTGCGGGCACCTCGGGGCGGCTCGGCTTGCTTGACAGTGTAGAGCTCGGCCCTACGTTTTCCTGGCCCAGCGCGCGCGCGGTGGCGTTGTTGGCCGGTGGGCCACCAGCGGTGTACGAAGCAGTGGAGGGCGCGGAAGATGATGCCGGTCTGGGCGCACACGACATCAGGCAAGCGTGCGTGAATGCACAGGACGTGGTGATTTTGCTGGCCGCCTCTGGTGCGACACCGTATGTGATGGGCGCGTTGCAGGCAGCCAAATCGAACGGTGCTCTGACGATCGCTTTCGCCAACAACCCGGACGCGCCGGTAACCCAGCAAGCCGACATCGGCATCACGCTGGACACGGGCCCGGAAATCATCTCCGGCAGCACGCGCCTGAAAGCCGGGACCGCGCAGAAGATTGCGCTCAATGCCTTTTCCAGCACGCTGATGGTGCGGCTGCACAAGGTTTACGGCAACCTGATGGTGGACGTGAAGGCATCCAACGCCAAGCTGGTGCGCCGCACTGTGGCCCTGACCATGCTGGCCAGCCAATGCGATGAAGCAACGGCTACGCAAGCGTTGGCGTCCTGCGGCTACCATGTGAAACTGGCCATCGTAATGGTCCGCAAGCAGCTCTCTGCCGATGCAGCGCGCACACTGCTGGCTACCGCCGACGGCAATGTCCGTGCAGCGTTGAATAACTAGATTAAAGGATTGACGTTGAACGCCCTGCCGAATCACCGCCTGGTCTCTCTGGATGCCTTTCGCGGTTTCACGATTGCCGCGATGATGCTGGTCAACAATCCGGGCGACTGGGGCCATTTGTACAGCCAGCTTGAACATGCCCACTGGAACGGCTGGACATTTACCGACTGGGTGTTCCCGTTTTTCCTGTTTATCAGCGGCATGGCTATGGCGTTTTCGCTGGGACGGCTGACGCATTCCGGGGCTGACAAACCTGCGCTGCTGCGCAAACTGGCGGTGCGCGCGGGCATCGTGTTCCTGATCGGTTTCGCGCTCAATGTGATTCCGTATTTCAATTTCGCCCACGTGCGTATTCCGGGGGTGCTGCAGCGCATTGCGCTTTGTACGCTGCTGGCCGGGCCTATCGTCTTGTATTGCAGCTGGCGCCAGCAAATCGCCTGGATCGTGGCTCTGTATGCGACCTACAGCGTATTGATGCTCAGTGTGCCGGTGCCGGACATGCAGGGTGTGGTCGGTGCTGGCGTGCTGGAGCCGGGGCGTGATGTCGGTGCGTATGTAGACCGCTGGCTGCTGGAGGGGCACCTGTGGGTGCAGTCCAAGACCTGGGACCCGGAAGGGCTGGTCAGCACGTTGCCCGCACTGTGCAATCTGCTGTTGGGCTGCCTGGCCGGTCGCTGGATCGACCAGGCACTGCCTCAGCCCGAAAAGACCGTCTGGCTGCTGGTGGCAGGTCTGGCTTGCCTATGGGTAGGTGCAATGCTCGATGTGGTGCTGATGCCGATCAACAAGTCTTTGTGGACTGTGTCGTACAGCGTTTTCACCACCGGCTGGGCGCTGATGGTGTTCGGCGTTTTTTATTGGCTGCTGGACGCCGCGCCCTCAGAGCGCGTGCGCGCGCTTTCCGCCCACTGGCTAAAACCCTTTGTGATCTACGGCATGAATGCGCTGTTCCTGTTTGCGCTTTCGGGTCTGTTCGTCAAGATGCTGGGTTATGTCCATTGGCCGATGGCCGATGGCAGCAGGCCTTCGCTGGGCAGCCTGCTGTATGCACCGATTCAGGCGCTACCGCTAGCGCCCGTCAACGCCTCGCTGCTGCACGCGGTGCTGTTTGATTTGTGCATGTTTGCGGTGGCGTGGTTCCTATGGCGCAAGCGATGGTTTATCAAGGTCTGAGCCCTGTGTCCCGCCGCGCGTGGCTTTTGGTGCTGGCCGCTCTGCTAGCGGGCTGCGCGTCTGCGCCATTCGTCTCGGGGCCTGATGTCCAAACCCGCACCGCCATTTCAGAAGACCCGCCCGCAGCCCCGCGCGAGTTCCGCGCCGCGTGGGTCGCGACTGTGGCCAACATCGACTGGCCCAGCAAGCCTGGTCTGGACAGCGCGCAGCAGCAAGCGGAAATCCGCAGCATCCTGGACACGGCGCAGAAGCTCAAGCTCAACGCCATCGTGCTGCAAGTGCGGCCCAGCGCTGATGCCATCTACCCCTCTGCGCTGGAGCCCTGGACCGAATACCTCAGCGGCGAACAGGGCAAACCGCCGAGCCCCCTGTACGATCCGCTACAGACCTGGATAGCAGAAGCGCACCTGCGCGGCTTGGAGTTGCATGCTTGGCTGAACCCCTACCGGGCGCGCCACTCCACGGCGAAGTCGGCACTGTCGGCGAACCACATTGCCAACACCAACCCCGAAGCCGTCAAGAGTTACGGTGACCAGCTCTGGATGGACCCGGCCGAGCCAGTCGCTGTTCAGCGCACGCTGGATGTGGTGGCTGACCTGGTCAAGCGCTATGACCTGGATGGCATCCATATCGACGATTACTTTTACCCGTACCCGGTCTTCGCACCGGATCTGTTCGGCGCAACGGGTGAAGTGGATTTTCCTGACGGTCCAGCATGGCAGCGCTACACCACTGCGGGAGGGCTGGGAACGCGTGCCGACTGGCGGCGCGACCAGGTGAACCAGCTGGTGCAACGCATGTATGCGGCAGTGCACCAGGACAAGCCTTGGGTGCGGTTTGGTATCAGCCCGTTTGGCCTGGGCAAGCCCGAGCGCCGGGCGCCGGGCATTCAGGGATTCAGCCAGTACGACAAGCTATATGCCGACGTAGAGCTGTGGCTGGCTCAGGGTTGGCTGGACTATCTGTCACCACAACTGTACTGGCCTATCGACCAGGCACCCCAGGCCTTTGGCGTGCTGCTGGAGGGCTGGGCCCGGGAGAACACACAGGGCCGCCACCTGTGGCCGGGGTTGTTCACCAGCCGCATTGACGGCTCAGCCAGGAGCTGGGCACCGGAAGAGATTCAGCGCCAGATCGCGTTGCTGCGCCAGTCACCACGCGCGTCTGGCCATGTGCACTTCAGCATGGTGGCGCTGCTGCAAAACAGAAAGGGACTGGCCGACGTGCTGCAGGCCGGAGCCTACTTGCAAACGGCACTGGTACCGGCTACGCCGTGGCTGGGCGAAGAGCTCGTTGCGGCACCTGCGGTGCAGCGCCTGATGGGCATTGGCGATTCGGGCACTGTTGTGCTGCAGGTTACGCAAACACAAAGCGCCCCAGAGGTAAGTACTGTTGCCGTCTGGGCACGATATGGCGGCCAATGGCGGTTCAGCAGCCAGCCGGCCAGTCAGCCGCTGGTCACGCTGCCGCCCGATCCCGCGCTGGGGCCGCCCGACAGGGTTGTCATCAGCCTGGTGGGACGTCTGGGGCAAGAGAGCACGCAGGTAACACTGACACTGCGACCTTGAGCCACTTGCGGTGTTGCGCAAACTCCACAACGCGTGGGTAGTGGGAGCACCGCACGCCGTCTGCAGCCCAGTGGTGCACGCGCCCGGTGCTGCTGCTTATTTCAGTGCCAATTGGGCTTGTAGCGCCCGTGTGGAGCGCGCAAGCAGCTATGATTTTGGTAGCGAGCATAGGCGCCGCGTTGGCGATTGCCCGGACAGCATGCGTGCTGCGTGGTTGGCCTGGCAAAGAACATTCCACCGGGTTATACATAGCTTTCGAAAAGTAACTATTCTGTAAAGCGTGGGCGGGCGTAGTCTGCGAAACGGATCATAGACAACTGTGTCAATGTCACTTTTATTGCTGGTCGGCAGCGCCGACTGGTCAACAACCCAGGAGCTAGCGCAGTGAAACTCAACAAAATCGCCCAATGCATTGCATTGATGGGCATTGCAGGATACGCATTCGGACAGACCGCATCGGAGCAGAAACTGGAGCGGGTGGAAGTTACCGGAAGCAGTATCAAGCGCGTTCAGGACGAAGGCTCCTCGCCCATTCAGACGATCAAGGCAGATGACTTGGTCAAACTGGGCATCACCAGCGCGGAGCAGTTGCTGCAAAGAATTAGCGCCAACGGCAATGGCCTGGATGGCATGCTGACCAACCAGGGCGGCGACTTCCTGACCAGCACCAGCAATGGCAATCCGCACAACAACGGCGCTACAGGTGCCTCACTGCGCGGTTTGGGGGCGCAGTACACGTTGGTGCTGATGAACGGCAGGCGCATGTCAACGCACGGCCTGAACGGCCAGTCGGTGGATTTGAACTCCATTCCGCTTGGGGCGCTGGATAGGATCGAAATCCTGAAGGACGGTGCCTCTGCCATCTACGGCGCAGATGCCATCGGCGGCGTGATCAATTTCATCCTGAAGAAGGACTACAACGGCGTGG
>JAYWAV010000307.1:0-3847 GCA_043782015.1 Rhodoferax sp.
GCGGCCAGTCGGGCCAGTGCGTCTTGGGAGGTAATGGACATCTTGATTGGTTGGGGACAGAGCTAAAGATCCGTTCCGCAAAGTTATTACTTATAAATGCTTTCAGGGTCTTTCAAGACCGGATCGACGGCTTCCCACTGGCCATCCTTCAATACGCTGAAAAAGCAGCTGTGGCGCCCGGTGTGGCAGGCGATGCCGGGCTCATGGCCGAGTTGGGTGACTTTCAGCAGGATCACATCGTTGTCGCAATCCATGCGAATTTCATGCACCTTCTGCACATGGCCGGACTCTTCGCCCTTGTACCAGAGCTTGCTGCGCGAGCGGCTGAAATACACCGCCTGCCCCAGTTCGGCGGTCTTTTGCAGGGCTTCGCGGTTCATCCAGGCGAACATCAGTACGTCGTTGGTACCCTGCTCCTGCGCGATCACCGGCACCAGACCTTTGGAATCCCAACGGACATGCTTGATCCAGCCGGTTGGGGCAGTGGTGGGGGCGGGATCGGTGGTTTGCATATGCTATTCAATTTATAGCTGCTTGCGCCTGTACTACGGGCGTTGCAGCCCCAAAAGGCTTAAATTCTGACAGGGATACCGCGCTCGGCCATGCGCGCTTTGGCCTGGCCTACAGTGTACTCACCGTAGTGGAAGATGCTGGCCGCCAGTACTGCGTCCGCCCCACCCTGCTGTACCCCATCGGCCAGGTGGTCCAGATTACCGACGCCGCCGGATGCAATCACCGGCACGGCCACCGCATCGGCCACCGCGCGGGTCAGCGCCAGATCAAAGCCGCTCTTGGTGCCATCACGATCCATGCTGGTCAGCAAAATCTCGCCCGCTCCGCGGCGCGCCATCTCGGTCGCCCACGCTACCGCGTCCAGACCGGTGTTTTTACGGCCGCCATGGCTGTAAACGTCCCAGCCCGCGCCGCGCGTCTTCGCGTCTTCTTCCGATCGGCGCTTGGCATCGATCGCCACCACGATGCACTGCGCGCCGTATTTGGCCGAAGCATCTTCAATCACTTGCGGATTGGCAATGGCTGCCGAGTTGAAACTGGTTTTGTCCGCCCCCGCGTTCAGCAGCCGGCGCACATCGTCCACGGTGCGCACGCCGCCGCCAACGGTTAGTGGAATGAACACTTGCGAGGCCACTGCCTCAATGATGTGCAGGATCAGGTCGCGCCCATCGCTGGTGGCGGTAATGTCCAGAAAGGTGAGTTCGTCAGCGCCCTGCTCGTTGTAGCGGGCCGCGATTTCGACCGGATCACCGGCGTCGCGCAGCTCGACAAAGTTGACGCCCTTGACGACGCGACCACCGGTTACGTCCAGGCAAGGAATGATGCGTTTGGCTAACAAATGGCCCCCACGCTCCACCGCTGCGCGGATCGCTGCCCCCCGAGGGGGCCGCATTTTGCTTTGGGGCGGCCCTGAGGCAAAACGTCAGCCATTCAACTCATCAGCCCGAGCCTGCGCTTTTTCGAAATCCAAGTCGCCGCTGTAAATCGCGCGGCCACAGATCACGCCTTCGACGCCTTCGCTCTCCACCTCGCACAACGCTTCGATATCGGCCATGTTGGACAGCCCGCCGGATGCGATCACGGGGATGGTTAGAGCCTGGGCCAGCTTGACGGTGGCGTCGATGTTGATGCCGGACAGCATGCCGTCGCGACCAATGTCGGTGTAGATAATGCCTTCGACGCCGTAGTCCTCAAACTTTTTGCCCAGATCGACCACATCGTGGCGGGTCAGCTTGCTCCAGCCGTCGGTGGCGACCTTTCCGTCGCGGGCATCGAGGCCGACGATGATGTGACCGCCAAATGCTGTGCAGGCGTCCTGCAAAAAGCCGGGATTCTTCACCGCGGCCGTGCCGATGATCACGTAGCGCAGCCCGGCGTCCAGATAGCGCTCAATCGTATCCAGATCGCGAATGCCGCCGCCCAGCTGCACTTCAACCTCGTTGCCCACCGCTTTCAAAATCTTGCGGATCGCCATCTCGTTTTTGGGGTGACCGGCAAACGCGCCGTTCAAATCCACCAGATGCAGTCGCCGCGCACCCTTGTCGACCCAGCTACGGGCCATCACGTCCGGCTCTTCGCCAAACGTGGTGGATTGCTCCATATCGCCTTGTTTGAGGCGCACACAGTGGCCGTCTTTGAGATCAATCGCGGGAATTAAAAGCATGGTGCTTCGAGGGGATGGAGGAAATCCGGAACTCAGGGGTTCCAGTGCAGGAAATTGCGGTAAAGGGCGAGACCTTGATGGGCGCTTTTTTCGGGGTGGAATTGGGTAGCAAAAATATTATCGCGTGCAATCGCTGAAGAAAAGGGTTGTCCGTAGTCCGTCGCGCCCGCGCTGTGGCGCGCATCATACGGTTTGGCGTAGTAACTATGCACAAAGTAGAAGTAACTGCCGTCCGGCACCTCGCCCCACACGGGGTGCTTTGGCTCGTTTGCCTGCCAGACCTGGTTCCAGCCCATTTGCGGCACCTTGTAGCGGCTGCCGTCGGGCTGCAACTGACCCGCCAGATCAAACTTGACCACCTCGCCGGGGATCAAGCCCAGGCTCTGCGTGTCCTGCTCGGCGCTGTGGTCCAGCAGCATCTGCATGCCTACGCACACTCCCATCAGCGGCTTGTGGGCCGCAGCGTGCATCACCGCGTCGTACATGCCAGAGTCATGCAGCTCGCGCATGCAGTCGCGCATTGCGCCCTGCCCCGGCAACACCACGCGCTCGGCCTCCATCACCTCTTGTGGTGTGCGTGCCCAGACCACGTCCACGCCGGTACCTGCAGCAGCATGCACCACCGCTTGGGTGACTGAGCGCAGGTTGCCCATACCGTAGTCGACGACCGCTACCTTTTTCATAGCCGTCGCTCAAACTCCGTTCGGGCTGAGCCTGTCGAAGCCATCACCGCAGATGCCAAAGAGCCCTTCGACCCTTCGACAAACTCAGGACAGGCCAAGCTCAGGGTGAACGGAAAAGCGGCACGGGCCATACTAGAGCGAACCCTTGGTCGAAGGGATGGTGCCCGCGGCGCGCGGATCGAGCTCCAGCGCGGCACGCAGTGCGCGGGCAAAGGCCTTGAAGACCGTCTCGGCCTGGTGGTGGGCGTTGTCGCCCTTCAGGTTGTCGATGTGCAGCGTCACGAACGCGTGGTTCACAAAGCCCTGAAAGAACTCGTGCGTCAGTTGTGTGTCAAAGCTGCCGATCATGCCGCTCTTGAACGGTATGTCCATTACGAGGCCAGGGCGGCCCGAGAAATCGACGACGACGCGGGAGAGCGCTTCGTCCAGCGGCACATAGGCGTGGCCGTAGCGGCGAATGCCCTTCTTGTCGCCCACCGCCTGGTAAATCGCCTGGCCCAGCGTGATGCCCACGTCTTCCACCGTGTGGTGACCGTCAATGTGCAGGTCGCCGTCGGCCTCGATCTCCAGGTCGATCAGGCCATGGCGGGCGATCTGGTCCAGCATATGGTCGAAAAAACCAATGCCGGTGGACAGGCGCGACTGGCCCGTACCATCGAGGTTGACGCGTACGCGGATCTTGGTTTCGTTGGTGTTGCGCACCACTTCTGCCACGCGTGGTGTAGCCACTTGGGGGATTTCGATCAACGAGTTGCTCATAGGGATTCTTCCAGGGCTTTCAACAATTGGGTGTTCTCGTCGGCCGTGCCGACCGTGATGCGCAGGCAGTTGGCCAGCAATGGGTGCATTTTAGAAACGTTCTTGACCAGCACGCCGCGTTGTTTGAGACCATTGAACACGGCTTGTGCGCGATCTCCGTCTCCCAAGAAGCGCACCAGGATCATGTTGGCATCGCTTTCAAACGCATGCACGCCGGGCATCGCGGCAA
>JAYWAV010000308.1:0-3843 GCA_043782015.1 Rhodoferax sp.
ACCACATCCTGCTGCGTCTGGGCGACCCGCAGCGGGGCGATATCGTGACGTTCTCCTCTCCCAAAGATGGCATACGGCTGATCAAGCGGCTGGTCGCCATTCCCGGTGACAAGGTCGAAATGCGCAACAAGCTTTTATTCATCAACGGCGAGCCCGCGCAGTACCAAAGCGCGACCGTAGAGCCGAACCACGACGCGCTGGACACGCCCTGGCAAGTGCAGCACACGCTGGAAACGGCCGGCGGCCATGCACACCCCATTCAATGGCTGGCCGGTGTTGCCGGGCGCGACAACTTCAAACCTGTCACGCTGGGGCCCGACCAGTACCTGATGCTCGGTGACAACCGGGACAACAGCGCCGATTCGCGGTTCATCGGTCTTGTCTCTCGCGAGTTGCTGATAGGCAAGGCGGTGCGGGTAATGGTGTCGGCGGACATCACGGGCAACTGGATGCCGCGGCTGGAGCGGATTGGGCAGGCCCTCATCTGATTTTTAAGGGTACCCGGCTGCTGTGATTGATGTCAGCTATTGAGATGCCTGGCTGGGTGAAGGGGTGTGCTAAATTTGCATGCCGTTCGCGGCTATGCAGCGATAGCGGAAATCACGACTGCCCAAGAAAATGTCCGGTTCCGAGTCAATTGCGGTCCTACCAACCGCCAATTTCAGCGCCGGTAAGCGGACATCCCGTCTATGCACTCACCGCAAATATAGTGATCAAGTTAGCCAGAATTTGGCCCAAATGCGCCGGTCACAAAAACACCAAGTGAGAATTGGATCAGAAGCTACTGCTTCCCGACGTGAAATGCTAAAGCGGTCATAAGTAAACCGATCGCTGCCACCCAAGACCCCAGCACCCGTTTCGCAATTGGCAGTACTGCTGTAAGTTTTTCAATCGAGGCGAGGTCTTGGTACGCTGTCAGTACGCCGCCCAAAATTGCAATTTCAGTCAAGAAGACACCTGCAACGGTCGCTATGGAGGGCGAATCTAGTTCGGCCGCAAGGCCGCCCGATAGACCGGCAAATATTGCTATTGCATATGCGAATATTGTTGATGGGCGCCATGCTCCGACACCAATCAATCCAATTGCTGCGATCATCGCTGGGGTTGCATAGGCGGGCAGATAGCCCGAAATCAGAAAGGCAACTCCAGCAGACGCAGCAGCTGCAAGGGACACAGTAAAAACAAGACGTTCGCGTATCCCTGCCAATACAGCACTGGCACCCACTAAAGCAGCGAGCGACAGTGGCGATGTCAATATGTGCAATGCGCCGTCCCACACCGCCTTCATGCCAACGAGACCGCCGTGCGCCCATGCCGGCGAGCAACAAAGAAAGCAAACAGCGATGGCTAGGAGACGCTTTTTCAAGCTAAGCGACACCCGGCATGCCCGCAAAAATCCAAACTCCGGCGGCGGCTATTAGCCCTCCACTGGCGCGCAGGACTTGCTCCCCCTTTGGAAGTCGCTTCAAAGTTCCAATAGCAACACCTGTCAGGTGCAGCGCACCAGTGCACAGGACAAATCCGGCAACGTAAGCTGCAGGAGAAGCGGCACTTGGCAGTTCGGCGCCATGGGCATACCCATGGAAAATACCGAATGCCGCAACAATTGCAAGCGCAATGGGTACCGGGGCACGCCAGGCCGTTGCTATGGCCAGTCCAAGAACCACCACTGAGGTAGCAATTCCAGATTCAATGAACGGAAGTGGAACTCCAGTGATGCCAAGAACTCCACCGACAACCATGAGCATGGGAAAAGCAACTGGCAAAGCCCAAACCAAAGGTTTTCCAAGCGTAGCACCCCAAATGCCAACGGCGACCATAGCTAGCAAGTGATCGAAACCCGTCAGCGGATGAAGAACGCCGGCCAAAAATCCGTTAGCACCACTTTCACCGGTGTGTGCAGATGCGCTAGCCGCAAGGCAAAAAAAAGCTACGGCAGAAAGTAACTTAAGCGAGGTATTTGTCCCATTAGGTGGAGCAAATTGAAACCGACCTTCATTCATGTAGATCCCCTCATTCAACATCGATAGACGTCTTAACTTGGATGGTACCCATTTTCATAAATGGGGGCGTCAGCGCCCAAAAGTTTTATCAAATATCCCACTTCAGCTCTGCACTGTAGCTGCGCTGCGGGTAGGGGTGGAAGTTCCAGTATTGGTAGTTGTTCAGGTTGTCGATGCCGAACGATGCAATCCAGTTTTTGCTGGCCTTGTAGCGCACGCGCACGTCGGTGGTGAAGAACTCGCTGACGCCCTGATAGGTGTAGCCATTCACGTCGGCGTTGTTCAGCGTGCGGAACTGCGGACCGCTGTATCGTGCGCCTAGGCTGGTGCTCCAATTGTGGTCCCACTTGTAGCTCACCAGCGCGGTGGCGCGCCACGCAGGAATGTTGGGCTGGCGCTTGCCAAGCGTGTCGCCCGGCACGGCCACGTAGCCCGCGTTCTCCTTGATGGTGGATTCGGTATATGTGACGCTGGCGTTCAGGTCCAGCCCTTGAACCGCCACGCTTTCACCATTGAATGCTACCTCCAGCCCCTGAGTCTTGATGCGGCCTACGTTTTGCACACGCGAGACGCTCTGGTTGGGGTTGACCGGATTCAGGCCGAGGATCAGCTGCGAGTACAGCGAATCCTGTGTGTCTTCCGCAAAGTAGGTGATGCGACCCACGGCATTGCCCCAGTCTTTCTCTGCGCTCAGCTCGGTGGTCCAGGATTTTTCAGGCTTGAGGCTAGGGTCGTTGATGTACTGCGAATTGGTCGTTGCCGTTGCGCCGTACAACTCAGTCACGGTAGGGAAACGCACTGCGCGGCCCAATGAGGCTTTCAACACGGTATCGGCCGTCAGCGCATACGACAGCGCGGCTTTGGGCGATACGAAGTCTTCGCTGCGGCCCGCATATTGCGCATTGGCTGCGTTGCCCACGCCAAAGGTGGTGAAGCCATTCGCAGTGGTCCAGTTTTCAACCCGTAGGCCGAGCACGGTCTTCCAGCGTGGCGCAAAGGCCCAGGCGTCCTGCGCATAGATCGCGCGCGTCGTCGCCTTGCCGCCCACTTCATTGACCAGGGTGCCCGCCGGGTCGGTGATCCAGCTACCGGGGATGTTGGAGGTCAGCGTGTTGAAGGTGAAGCGCTCCTGCTGCAAACCAAAGTCCACGATGTGCGCGCCGTTGAGTCCGGACGGGCGCCAGATGCCCTTGTAGGCCAGAGCGTCCCAGCCAGTGTCACCCGCGTCGGCCACGGTGCCCGCGCCGCCGTTTTGCGCGGCCGGCAGGGAATTGTTGGCGGCATTGCGGCGGTTGGTGTCCTTGAGGTAGGCGTACTTGCTGAAAGCAACCTCCCAGTCGTAGGTGCCCTGGGTGTGGCTCTTGACTGCGAAGCCATGGATGGAGTGCACCAGATCTTCGTTGGTCAACGGGTAGTCGCCGCCATTCAATGCATTGCCGCCGGTGAACGCGAGGCCATCGATGTTGATCGCTCCGCTGTACACCGGGTTGCCATTGGCGTCGCGCAAATAGGTCGTGGGGCGGCCCTTGGAATTGTTGATCCACTGGCCATAGGTGTAGCTGGCCCGCAGGGTGGGCGTGAAGTCATAGGCCAGCTTGAGCTTGGCGTGGTCCTGGATCGTGGTGTATTCGGTGCCAGTGCCCAGGTTGTACCAGGGCGCGTTGTCATTGCGCGCATCGAGCACGGCGCCAGTCACGGTGGTGCCGGCCGAGCTAGACACGCCAGCGCTCTTGAGCCGCGTCGGGAAGGTCAAGGGCTGGCCGTGGCTGTTGGTGTGGTTGAGGTTGATGAACCAGGAGAAGGCACCCTCGCGGCTACCCACCGATGCGCTGGTTTGCCA
>JAYWAV010000309.1:0-3815 GCA_043782015.1 Rhodoferax sp.
GACATTTCAGCTTCCAGCTTGGCGCAGATCGCCACCACCGGTGAGTTTTGTGCGGTGGCATAGGCCGTCAGCCGGTCCAGCATCGGGTTGTTTACAAAACCGTCTTCCGCCACATTGGCCACAAACATCGCAGGCTTGGCCGTGATGAAGAAAAACTGTTGCAGCAGAGGCAGCTCTTCCTTGGTGAAGTCCAGCGTGCGCACCGGCTTGGCTTCGTTCAGCGCAGCTTGGCATTTTTCCAGAATCGCCACCAGCTTGATGGACTCTTTGTCACCCGAGCGGGCGGTCTTGGTAACACGGTGCAGGGCTTTTTCTGCCGCTGCCAAATCGGCCAGGCACAACTCGGTCTGGATCACTTCAATGTCAGAAATCGGGTCCACCTTGCCGGCCACGTGGATCACATTGTCGTCTTCAAAGCATCGCACTACGTTGATGGTCGCGTCGGTTTCGCGGATGTGCGCCAGAAACTTGTTGCCCAGACCTTCACCGGTGCTGGCGCCAGCCACCAGGCCGGCAATGTCCACAAACTCCACCACCGCGGGCACCATGCGCTCGGGCTTGACGATCTCGGCCAGCTGGGCCATGCGGGAATCGGGCACCTCCACGATGCCTACATTGGGCTCGATCGTGCAGAAGGGGTAGTTTTCCGCAGCAATGCCCGCCTTGGTCAGCGCATTGAACAAAGTACTTTTACCGACATTGGGCAGGCCGACGATGCCGCATTTCAAACTCATGGGATTTCCTTAAGGATCAACCCCCTCTGCACCGCCGCACCCTATAGGGCATCGTGGAAGTGCTGAATGGCGCGAATGGCGCATGAGGCCAAAAGCGCGTGGGAGTCAGCAAAAAAACTGGCCAGAACGCAACTTTGTTGCCTTCGCTGTGTCCTGGGGGAACAGCACCAATTGTACTAATCGGTCACAGCCGGCGAATTCAGCGAAGTCCCCGCCCTACAATGCGACGCTTGTGTCTGTCCAGAACCTTTGAAGTCAGGGAGCCGAATTGATGCCATCGTGGTTGTCGCGCGTATGTGCCGCGCTTGTGCTGGTTGGGTCCGGTGTCGGTTCCGTCCATGCAGCAGAAACCATTGCGCTGACGGACGAGACCCCCAAATTCCAGATCACCGGCCAAGTACTCAGCTGGGTGGAGATGCAGAACACTTCCAATATAGAAGCCGTTGCTGCCAGAACCGCCCAATTCGAATCTCAGGAAGCGCAGTACCGCTACAACCTGCACGAAGGTGACACGCTGTGGATCAAGCTGCGGCTGCAAATACCGTCTGGCAACTCCGCGCGCTGGACTCTGAGTGTGCCGCTGCCCACACTGGATTGCATCAAGCTGTACCAGCCCGACGGCAAGGGCGGCTGGACCCAGCAGACCGCTGGCGACACAAAGGCGCAGGCCGAATGGACCAAAAAAGCCCTGCATGCAGACTTTGACCTGACCATCCCTGCAGGCCCGCCGCAGGACGTGTATATCCGGGTGCGCAATTTCAAACATGTGAGCCCGCCTATCCTGCTGGCATCGACCGCCGAACGCGATGTGGACCGCCTGCGTGAATACGTCTATCTGGGCGCGATCCTGGGGATGACTCTGGCACTGGCACTCCTGTCGCTGATCCGTTATCTGGAGCATCGCAGCAAGGCGGATGCCTGGGCCAGCGGCTACGGCCTGTTGATTGCCATGACCATTGCACAGATCAATGGCATCGCGAACGCGCTGTGGTGGGGCGCGTCACCTGAGTTCGGCGACATGGCCTCCAGTTGCGTGCGCATGCTGGCGATGGGCACCACGGTGTTGTTTGTGCGACATTTGTACGGCTTGTCGGTGCGCTTTCGCCACTACGACAGATTTCTGGAAGTGGTCGGCTGGGCCACACTGGGGTCCGTGCTGGGCTTCACTGTGCTGGATAGGCCCGTGGCGGACATGATTGGTTCAGCCTTTATCTTTCTCTCTACCACCTGCTGCCTGGTTGCCACCTTCCTGAACTGGCGCGGCGGCTCAACCGTTGCGCGCTGGATGATGCTGGCGTTTGCACCGCAGTTTGTGATGCTGATGTGGATGATGGCCGAATCCGTTGGCTTGGCCCCCACCATATGGGAGTTGCGCTACGTGATGTCTGCGATGGTAGCGTTCACGGTTCCGCTGATCGTGCATGCGCTTAGCGTTGCCACCCATGACCGCAAAGAACTGCGCGCGCGCCACCAGGCGCTGCCCACGCAGGATGCGCTGACCGGCATTCTGACGCCCGAAGCCTTCGAGAAGGCCATGCAGGAGGCGCGCACCCGCGTGATCGAAGAACACGACCCTATCGCGCTACTGCTGGTGGATGTCATCAACCACGAACACATCCGCGAGACCATGGGCGACCAGACGGCCGAGCAATGCCTGTTGCGGGCGGTGGTCAAGCTGCACCGCGTGCTGCGCGATGTGGACCAGGCTGGGCGCGTAGGTTCGGCGCGCTTTGCGCTGTTGCTCGAAGGCGTGCGCACGCGCCAGGAAGTGACAGAGCGCATGGTCAAGCTGATTGCTTCAGGGCTGATTCCCCTCAAGAACCTGTACCCGGAAGTGACCTTGCAATTCCACATTGCAGCCGTCTTGTTGCATGAGCGCCCGTTGCCCATGGCCGAAGCCATGACGAAGCTGGACGAAGTGCTGGGTAGCATGTCACCGCGTACCCGCCGCCCGATCCGTTTCCTGGAGCCCGAAGCCACAATGGCCGCACCGCTGGAGGTTATGGCCTAAGCCTCTATCCCCCGTTAGACGGTGCGGTCTGCCGTCTAAGCGGTCTGCCACCGTGGGCCCGGACTCCTACAATCGCTATATGGTGAAAAAATTCGACGTTTGTGTCCGCGGAGCGGGCATAGTCGGGGGCTCGCTCGCGCTCCTGCTGGCTGGTAAACGACTGCGTGTGGCGATGGTGCAGTCCCCTGCCGCGTCCGCCACCCATGGCCACCACGATGTTCGCGCCTATGCCCTCAACGCGCGCTCCCGCGCGCTGCTGGAATCGGTACGCTGCTGGCCGAATGAAACATCCGCCACGCCGGTGCTGGCCATGGAGGTGCATGGCGACCGGGATGGCCAAGTCCGCTTTGCCGCCCAGGAACAGGGCGCCGAGGCACTCAACTGGATTGTCGATGTGCCTGCGCTGGAAACCCTGCTGGCGGATGCCGTGCGATTTCAGCCGTTGATCGAAGTGGTGGCTGCTCCAGTGGAAGCGGCGCTGACCGTGGTCTGCGAAGGCAAGACCAGCCGCACGCGCGATGAACTGGGCGTGGAGTTCGACGTCACGGCCTACGGGCAGTCTGCGCTGGCTGCGCGCGTGCAATGCGAAAGGCCGCACGGCCAAGTGGCGCGGCAATGGTTTTCCAAAGGCGAGGTGCTGGCCTTTTTGCCACTGCAGGGTGCTGGCGGCAACCGCTGCGCCATCGTCTGGTCGGTCACGCCTGAACGGGCCACCGAACTGCAACAATGTGATGCGCAGGCCTTTGCCACCCAACTACAGCAAGCCAGCCATGGCGCGTTGGGCGAACCCACGCTCTGCAGCGACCGCGTGGTCTGGCCCTTGCAGCAGGCCCAAGCGCAGCGCTGGTGCGGCCAACACGCTGGCGGGGCCTTGGGGGCTTGGGTATTGGCGGGGGACGCAGCACACACCGTGCACCCGTTGGCCGGTCAAGGTCTGAATCTGGGTCTGGGCGACGTAGCCGAGCTGGTCACGCTGCTCGACACCCGGCCGTACTGGCGCGGTGTCGACGATGTGCGTCTGCTGCGCCAGTACGAGCGCGCGCGCAAGGCGGAGCTGGCCCTGGTCGGCG
>JAYWAV010000310.1:0-10532 GCA_043782015.1 Rhodoferax sp.
AACCGTTTACTGGTGGGTTACGGCGCCAATGCCGATCGCTACGAAGACTGGCGAACCAACGAACGCCCGATACAGGACAGCCAGCAACCCTTTGTGAAGAAAGAGCCACTGTCAGTCTATCCAGCCAACGCCGCGTCGCGCGATGTCGATGGAAAGTACCTGGTGACCGGGCAGGTACCGGGCGACAGCGCAGTGCACACGGCAACCGATATACCGTTGTCTGCTTTCGGACCGGGTGCCTGGTCGTTCACGGGCGTACAAGACAACACCGACGTATTTTTCAAGCTGGCCCAGGCCGTGCATGGTGTGGTGCTACCCGATGGTCTGATGGGGGCGCCCTTGAAATCCAAACGTAAATAGCCTGCCCTACCGGGGCAACACAATCCTCTAGCCACCAGGCTCTGGGCTAGAGCGTTGCCAGCAGTTTTGACTCCTGCGCCATCGAGATACCAGCGCTTCCCAGTGCCATATCACCAGCTTCTCGCGCCCAGTTGAGCGTGTCGCGCAAAGTGTCTTGCCAAGGGCGTGCGATCAAACCAGCGGCCTGTGCACGCTCGCTGTTTGCGAGCAGCATGCCGCCAAAGTTCTCATCATTTTCCGGAATCCACAGCGGCATGCCGGTCCAAAACGCAACGTCTGCGGCAAGCAATTGCGCGTCCGGCATCCACTTGAACTCCGCCCGCGGGTTGCAAACCAGCCGGCACGCTTGGAGAAAGTTCTCCATCGTGTCTGTCGTGCCCAGCGCATTGAACACACCGGTGGTTTTGCGCTCTGCCAACGCAACGCACCACACCGCCAGGTCGCGCGCATCAATCCACTGCACGGGTCGCTCTGGCCGCCCCGGCGCCAAAACCGTGCCGCCTTTGGCAACGCGCACCGGCCAATAGGTGAGGCGCCCGGTGGGGTCGTAGGGACCTGTGATCAAACCAGGGCGCACGCAAACTGCTCGACCCGGAAATGCGGCCGTTAGCGCCACTTCGGCACGCGCCTTGCGGCCGCCATAGTCATCCCCCTCGCCCACCGGTGCGGTCTCGTCGTAAGGCTTTCCGGGCGGAAAGCTTTTGTAGACCGAGATCGTGGAGATAAGAACGTAATGGTCTGCCTGGTGCTGGAGCACGGCAGCGGTGCGTGTGATCTGCTCTGGCGTGTAGGCGCAGCAATCGATCACGGAGTCAAAGCGCCGTCTTTGCAGCGCGCTCATGTCCACATCGCGATCACCGCGCACATGTTCTACCCCGATGGGCAGATCAGCCGCATGGGTACCGCGGTTGAACACCGTTACCTGATGGCCTTGGGCCAACGCGGCTTCGACCATGTGGCGCCCAACGAAGACGGAACCGCCGATGATCAACAGTTTCATAACGACAAGTCCGGTTTACCGACCATCAGATAAAAGACCACGCCCATCGCCGCAAAGGCTGGATAGCCCAGCATCTCCCACCGCTTGGCGTAGCGCCAATACGCGTCGGGCAACGCGCTGCCGCGTTGCATGGCGTGCTGTGACATATCGGCCATTCGGATCTGCAGCCACACCACCGGCAGCCAGCACAGCCCGGCCAGCGCGAATAGCATGAGCGAAATTACGATCCAAGGCGTGCTCCACGGGTAACCGGCCAGGTGCGCCAGCCACAAGCCGGTCAACGGTTGGAGCACCACGGTGGGCGCGGTAAACCACCAGTCGGCCCGCACCACCAAACGCGACACCACGGCCTGCGCCGCGACGACACCGCTGCGGTTGGCAAAGAACATGTAAAACGCTGAGCCAAAGCCTGTGCCCACCAGTGCCACGCTGGACAGAATGTGTATCCACTTGAGGATCAAATAGCTGTTCATTTTTTGGCCTTCCACAACACCCACAGCATCGCCGCCAAGGGCACATTTTTGCTCAGCGGCCCCAGCGGATGCAGCCATAAATCCGGCAGCAGGCAGCTGGCAACCAGCGTCATCGCCAGCATGCCCACCAGGGCAGCCGCATAAACCCAACGCACCGGCCAGAGTAGCAACAGCAAGCCGAGTACGGCATCCAGTGCAGCACCGGCAATCACCAGTGCATCTGCCGTAGCGGGCGACCCAACGCCGCCCGACACCAGCAAGGCGCGGCTCTGGCCGTGGATTTCCCAAAGACTGACGACCGCGGTGGCCAACCACAGCGCGGCCAGACTGTGCCGCAGCAGCCTGTATTCACGCGCTGTCATGGCTTGGCCTCCCAAGCTCTATCTCGCGCGCTGACTGCCAGTCGGCAACCGCAGTCGCATGGTGCGCCAGAAAACGACTCAATTGCGCAAAGCGCTTGTGTGTTTGTTGAAGAAAAAAGAAGCCGACAACAGGCTCCAGCAGCCAGGTGGCCCATGCGGGACCGACATCGAAGGTGTAGGTATAGACCAACAATGATTGCCCGGCGGGAAGATCGCGGTGCCGCATTGAAGCAGCCCAGCGCGTAAACGGAAATGCTGTCCCCAGCATGGACGCGGCAGCCATATGCGGGCGATCAAACGCCACGAACTCGGTCCGCATTGACAAGCCGCGCTTCCATCCACCGCCGGTACTTTCTGTGATGGCGCCTTTGTAAGGGCAGGGTTCTCCCGTTTGCACTGCCGTGGCGCTGACCAGCGAGTCCCACTGGTGCCGCCACGCGTGGAAATGAAATGCATCAAACACGACCGCGGACGGTGCGGGCATTGCAAATTCGAGCTTGCGGTGCAGCATCGTCTCAGCCCTCATCCACCAGGTCGGTCTGCATGCCCCATTTCGCAAACTCGGAATCAAAGTCATGCAACTGGTGCAGCCCTACGCAAGCGCGGGCACCTGCGGGCATGGCTTCACCAGCAGCCAGTCGGCGGGCCAGCAGGATGGCCGCCATGCAAGGGATCTCGGGGCCATGGTCGTTGTCTGCGGCAATGTGCCAGGCTCGGCGCACCGGCTGGCCCCTGGCGTCAGTGCCGGCAACTTGCACCACCATGCCGCCCAGCGCGGAACCAAAGCCATCAAAGAAGTGCGCGCCCCAATTGAGCACACCGGCAAGGGATGCGGGGTTGCGCAGCAGACCCAGCCTGCGCAACCACGCCAGCGCGGCGAACACATACTGCGTGACAACCACTTCCACCGCGGCGCGAAACTCGACCCGCGTACGCACTTGGTAGTGCGCAGGAAAAAGCTCCAAATCCGGGATATCGCAGACCGCGCCGTGGCGCGGCCGCAGGCGTAAAAACTCCACCCGACGGGGGTCACCCCAGCCAATGGCACTTTGCCAACGCCCTTGCATCAACACCGGTATCGCCAGGCCACAGTAGCTCAGCACTGCCTGCAGCGTGGCCACGCCGCGCGGCGCAGTTTGCGCTGGTGCGATGCAGATGTCGATACTGTCGATCTCACGCCAGCCAGCGCACAAGGCCTGTATCACCGCCGACGATAGCGCTGGCACAGTGCTGGCACCGCTGATCGCTACGCGCTGCGCCACTTGAAATGGCGCGTTCAGCACGGCGCCAAAGTCGCACACAAAGCGCCGACCGTCGGCCAGATCAATGTAATGCGCCTGCGCCGCGGCGCAGGCCCGGGCCACCGCATAGTCATGGCCCTGAAATGGGCCGGCAGTGTGGATAAGCAAGTCGATGCGCTGCGCACGCAGAGTATCCGCCAGCGTCGGCAAGGTCAGGTCCAGCGCCAGTCCGCTGGCACGCGGCAAGTTGGCTGCAAAAGCGGCGGCCTTGGCAGCATCACGGCCACCGACCAAGAGTTCGATGTCGGCGTTGCCGGCCAGCGCACGGCAAATCCGCGCACCGAAATTTCCATATCCCCCAAGCACCAGTATTCGCATGAGTCGATTCTCGCCGCAAGCAGTCGTGCACCGAATGTCTGCCGGCTGGCTACGGCACAGGCATGAGCTTGGCCACGGAGAGCGCCAGCCACTTCGTGCCATGCCGCGGAAAGCTGATTTGTGCGCGGGCATCGTCGCCAGCGCCTTCCAGCGTCAGAACGGTGCCTTCACCAAACTTGGCGTGAAAGACTTTCTGGTTCACCTTGAGGCCATGCGCAGGCTCTTCCTTACGCTGGATTTCAGTACCAAATGTGCCGCTGGCGCCCGTGGAATATGCGTATGCAGCTCCTGAATTAGTAGCACTACTCGCATTCCAGTTGCGGTTGAAGCCACCCATCGCCCCCATTGCAGACTGCTTTGGCGTGAGCCATTTGAGGCATTCTTCGGGAAGCTCTTCAAAGAAGCGGCTCTTCAGGTTGAAGCGGGTTTGGCCGTGCAGCATGCGGGTTTGCGAATGCGTGAGGTACAGACGGGATCGGGCGCGGGTGATGGCGAGATACATCAGGCGACGCTCTTCTTCCAGGCCGTCGTGGTCGTTCATCGAGTTCTCGTGCGGGAACAAGCCCTCCTCCATGCCAGTAATGAATACGCAGTCAAACTCCAGCCCCTTGGCCGAATGCACGGTCATCAGCTGAATCGCGTCTTGCCCGGCCTGCGCCATGTTGTCGCCGGCCTCCAGCGCGGCGTGGGTCAGGAAGGCGACCAGTGGGGACAAGGTCTCACCCGTTTCCTCGAAGTCCTCCGTTCGGGCTGAGCCTGTCGAAGCCCCCGCAGGCCCTTCGACAGGCTCAGGGCGAACGGGAAACGCTTCGGCATCGCGGCCAAAGCCCTCCTGCATCACAAAACTCTCGCCAGCGTTGACCAGTTCGTCCAAATTCTCCAACCGGTCTTCGCCCTCGCGCTCCTTCTGGTAGTGCTCGCGCAGGCCGCTCTGGTCCAGCATCAGTTCAATGATGTGGCGCAAATTCATACCCGCAGTCTGCTCGCGCAGCACATCGATCTTCGCGACGAAACCGGCGATGGCAACTCCCGCCCGCCCGCTCAAAGTACTGACCGCATCGTGCAGCGAACAGCCGTTCGCCTTCGCAATGTCCTGCAGTTGCTCAATGCTGCGCGCACCAATGCCGCGCGCCGGGAAGTTGACGACGCGCATGAAGCTGGTGTCGTCGTTGGGGTTCTCCAGCAGGCGCAGGTACGCCAGCGCGTGCTTGATTTCGGCCCGCTCGAAAAAGCGCAGGCCGCCATACACGCGGTAGGGAATCGCGGCATTGAACAGCGCGGTTTCTATCACCCGGCTTTGTGCGTTGGAGCGGTACAGCACTGCGATTTCCGAGCGGCGCATATCGTCTCGGATGAGCTGCTTCATCTCGTCGATCATCCATTGCGCTTCGGCAAAGTCGGTGGGCGCCTCGTAGACGCGCACGGGTTCGCCGGGGCCCTGCTCAGTGCGCAGGTTTTTCCCTAAGCGATGGCTGTTGTGGCTGATCAGCGCATTGGCGGAGTCCAGGATGTTGCTGTAGCTGCGGTAGTTCTGCTCCAGCTTGATCTGATGCTGCACTTTGAATTCGCGCACGAAGTCAGCCATGTTGCCGACGCGCGCGCCGCGGAAGGCGTAGATGCTCTGGTCGTCATCGCCCACGGCCAGCACCGCGCCACCGGCGCCATCCGGGCTCGCCATCCCGTCGCCGGGTGCGCCCTGCCCCGCCAGCATCTTGATCCAGGCGTATTGCAGCTTGTTGGTGTCCTGAAACTCGTCGATCAAGATATGGCGAAAGCGGCGCTGGTAATGCTCGCGAATAGGATCGTTGTCGCGCAACAGCTCGTAGGAGCGCAGCATCAGCTCGCCAAAGTCGACCACACCTTCGCGGATGCACTGCTCTTCATAGAGCTGGTAGACCTCGACCTTTTTGCGCGTATCCGGGTCGGTAGCGTCCACGAATGCCGGCCGCAAACCATCCTCCTTGCAACCGGCAATGAACCACATCAACTGCTTGGGCGGGAAGCGCTCGTCGCTGATGTTGTGCTGCTTGCACAGCCGCTTGATCGCCGAGAGCTGGTCTTGCGTGTCCAGAATCTGAAAGCTTTGAGGCAACCCCGCCATCTTGTAATGCGCGCGCAGGAAGCGGTTGCACAGGCCATGGAAGGTGCCGATCCACATGCCACGCACATTCACCGGCAACATGGCAGAGAGGCGCGTCATCATTTCCTTCGCCGCTTTGTTGGTGAAGGTGACGGCCAGGATGCCACCGGGCGACACATAGCCGTTTTGCAGCAGCCAGGCGATGCGAGTAGTCAGTACCCGGGTTTTCCCTGATCCGGCGCCGGCCAGGATCAGCGCGTGCTCGGGCGGCAGGGTCACCGCGGCACGTTGTTCGGGGTTCAGGCTGGCCAGCAAGGGGGAGTTGGCGGCTTGGGTATTGCTGTTGGTCTGGCTGGCGGCGGCTTGGTACATGCGTCGATTGTAGAAACCTCGGGAAAACGATTAGTGGCTTTCAGGTAGTTCTCTCTAAAAGTCTCACTGCATCGCGCACGCTTAACAGTATCATGCAGCCACTCTGCGGACCTGGCCTGGGACTTGCATGGCGTCAGGCCACGTAGTTCGGCCCCGGACGGTGTGCCGTTTATCAACCCCATTTACCTGTAACTGATTTTGACAATGCAATTTCTAAGAGTTTTCGGGTTGGCTGCCATCGCGGCCTTGCTGGGTCTGAGTGCTACAGCTGGAACCATTGACGTGGCCGGTGTCAAGATGGAAGATTCCTTGGCCATCTATAACAACACCCTGGTACTCAATGGCGCAGGCGTCGTGTCCACTGGCAAAACCCAGCTGTACATCGTAAAAATTTACGCCAAGAAAAAGTTCGCCAGCGTCGACCAGTTGTTCCAGGTCCCCGGCCCCAAGCGCCTGGTGATCACCGCAATGGCCAAGGAGTTTGACACCGCGCCCATCATGAAGCTGTTTAACCGCAACGTGGAATCCCAGGCCGATAAAACCGATATGGCCAAGCTGGTACCCGGCCTGATGTCGCTGGGCAAGATCTTCGGCACCTACAAGGCGATCAAACCGGGCGAGTCGCTGATATTTGATTGGGCTCCCTACGCCGGCCTGGTGATGTACATGGACGGCAAGCTGCTGGGTGAGCCGTTCAAGGAGCCGGAATTCTTCCGCGCTGCTATGTCGATCTGGATGGGCGAGTCCCCTATGGAACCCAAGCTGCGCGACGCATTGTTGGGCAAAGACTGACGCTCGGAATCTATATATAATCAGTCACCGGGCCCAAGCAATTGGGACCCGGTTTTTTTATGGCCGGGTCCCGTCCAAGTGCCCTTTCGCAAGACACAGCGGAACTGATTAACTTTGACAGGAGCTTGGGACCATGGAAATTTTTGACTACGACAACATCCTTTTGCTGCCACGCAAGTGCCGCGTGGAAAGCCGTTCGGAATGCGACGCCAGCGTAGAACTCGGCGGACGCAAGTTCCGCTTGCCGGTCGTACCGGCCAACATGAAAACCGTGGTGGACGAGACCATTTGCGAATGGCTGGCCAAGACTGGTTACTTCTATGTGATGCACCGGTTCGATTTGGACAACGTGCAGTTCGTCAAAGACATGAAGGCCAAGCGCCTGTTTGCCTCCATCTCGCTAGGCGTCAAGAAGCCAGACTACGCCACGGTCGACAAATTGCTGGAGCTGGGTCTGGTACCGGAGTACGTCACCATTGACATCGCGCACGGCCATGCCGACAGCGTGAAAGAGATGATCACTTACCTCAAGGGCAAGATGCCCGGCACATTCGTCATTGCCGGCAACGTGGCCACGCCCGAAGCCGTCATCGATCTGGAGAACTGGGGCGCGGACGCGACCAAGGTCGGTATCGGCCCCGGCAAGGTCTGTATCACCAAGCTCAAGACCGGCTTTGGCACTGGCGGCTGGCAACTCAGCGCGCTGAAGTGGTGCGCCCGCGTAGCCACAAAACCCATCATTGCCGACGGCGGCATTCGCGACCATGGTGACATTGCCAAGAGCATCCGCTTTGGCGCAACCATGGTAATGATTGGCTCTCTGTTCGCCGGGCACGAAGAGTCGCCGGGCAAGACCGTGGAAGTCGATGGCACGCTGTTCAAGGAGTACTACGGCTCGGCCAGCGACTTCAACAAGGGCGAATACAAACACGTAGAAGGCAAGCGCATCCTCGAGCCCATCAAAGGAAAGTTGGCCGACACCTTGATCGAGATGGAGCAGGACGTGCAAAGCTCGATCAGCTACTCCGGTGGCAAAAAGTTGATGGATATCCGCAAGGTCAACTACGTCACGCTGGGCGGTACCAATGCCGCTGAACATCTGCTTATGTAAGACATTGGGGTCAGACCACTCGCGCAGCGATGTGCTCTGACCCCAACTGATTAAATTATGAAAATCGCCGTTCTGGGAATTGGGCTGATGGGCACGCCCATGGCGCGCCGTTTGTGCGAAGCGGACCACGAGGTGCACGTCTGGAACCGTACTGCAGAGAAAGCGCAGCAACTCATACAGTTTGGTGCCACCGCGCACGCAACTCCAGCATACGCAGTACGCGACGCAGAACTGGTTATCACCATGCTGGACCATGGCGCCATCGTCGGCCAAGTGCTGTTCGATCAGGGCGCTGCGCAGGCCATGCGACCCAGTACGCTGCTGGTCGACATGTCATCGATCAAACCCATAGAGGCCCGTGACCACGCCGCGCGTCTAAGCGAGTTGGGTATCGACTACCTGGACGCACCCGTATCTGGCGGGACCATCGGTGCTGAACAAGGCACGCTGGCCATCATGGCCGGTGGCAAAGCCGCCAACTTTGAACGCGCATTGCCGGTACTGCAGCATCTGGGCAGGGTTACGCATGTGGGCCCCATTGGCGCAGGCCAACTGGCCAAGCTGGCAAACCAGATGATCGTGGGCATCACCATCGGCGCAGTGGCCGAAGCGTTTCTGCTGTGCGAAAAAGGTGGCGCCGATATGGCCAAGGTCAAGGAAGCCATCACAGGCGGCTTTGCCGACAGCCGTATCCTGCAAGTGCATGGTCAACGCATGGTGGATCGCGACTTCGCACCACGCGGGCGTATGACGGTGCAACTCAAGGATTTGCGCAATGCAATAGCGACTGCGCAAGAGATCGGGTTTGAGGCGCCTATCACTGCGTTGTTTGAACAGCTCTATGCACAGGGCGTTGAACACGGGCTCTCTGACCTTGACCACTCGGGGCTTTTCGTCGAGTTGGCCTCTCGCAATGGCATGATCTAAACGATCTTTCGGGTGAGAGAATTGGCATCTCCCGCCCGAGGACCGATGCGTGCCTAGACCGTCATCCCCAACAGCCGCGGCAACCACAAGGTCAGACCAGGCCAATAGGTCACGATGCCCAGGAATACCAGCATCGTCAACAGCCATGGCATGACCGCCATGGTCAGTTCGCTGATGCCCATTTTGGTAATGCCCGAGGCGACATACAGGTTCAACCCCACCGGCGGATGGCACATGCCGACCTCCATGTTCACCACGATCAAGATACCGAAGTGGATCGGGTTGATACCCAGCTTCATCGCGACCGGGAACAGGATAGGCGCCAGAATCAGGATGATGGAGCTGGGCTCCATCACATTGCCCGCCAGCAGCAGCAGGATGTTTACCACCAACAGGAACGCAACCGGCCCGAAGCCCTGGTTGATCATCCATTCGGCCATCGCCTGTGGAATGTTTTCGCTGGTCATCAAAAAGCTGAACAGCACGGCGTTGGTGATGATGTAAAGCAGCATAGCGCTCATGCTGGCCGAGTCGAGCAGCACCTTCGGAATTTTTGACAGCGGCATGTCCTTGTACACAAACACCGCCACGATGAAGGCATATACCGCCGCCATCGCAGCCGCTTCGGTCGGAGTGAAGACGCCGCTGTAAATGCCGCCCATCACCACCACGATCAGCAGCAGCCCCCACATGCTTTCGCGAAAGGCGATGAAACGCTCACCCCACGTAGCCTTGGCCATGCGGGGGTAGTTGTTCTTGCGGGCGATGTACCAGGTGGTTGTGCCGAGTAAAACTGCCAGCGCAATGCCAGGCACGATGCCGGCAATGAACATCGAGCCCACCGACACGTTGGTGGACACCGAGAACATCACCATGGCGATGCTGGGTGGGATCAGTATCCCCAGCGAGCCCGACGTTGTGAGAATGCCGGCCCCGAACTTGTTGGGGAAGCCTTGTTTCACCATAGCTGGCAAGATCACAGAGCCAATCGCCACCACCGTCGCAGGGGACGAGCCTGACACTGCCGCAAACAGCGCGCACGCCATGACGCCCGCCAAGCCCAGCCCGCCATGCCAATGGCCGATCATGCTGGTGGCAAAGCGGATCATGCGTCGCGCCACACCCCCATGCGTCAGGAAGTTGCCGGCCAGAATGAAGAACGGAATCGCCATGATCTCGAACTTTTCTATGCCCGTAAACAACTTCAATGCGACCGATTGCACCGGAACATCCGTCATGGTGAACAGAAAGGTCAGCACGGTCAGGCCGAGCGAAATGCTGATGGGCATGCCGGTCAGCATGAGCACGATCAGCAGTACGAAGATGATGGTGGCGTTCATGCTTTGGCTCCTTTGGCTGAACCCAGTAATTCATCCGGGTTGATATCTTCAATGCCATCCACGTGGCCATGGTCATGGTGCGGCAATTCGGCGCCA
>JAYWAV010000311.1:0-27276 GCA_043782015.1 Rhodoferax sp.
GGGTTACCGCCGCCTGTCGCCCGTTTACCTGGCTGACTATGTCAGCGATGGCGACGGCACCGGCATCGTGCACTCAGCACCTGCCTACGGCGTGGATGACTTCAACTCGTGCGTGGCCAATGGCCTGAAGTACGACGACATCCTGAATCCGGTGCAAGGCAACGGTACCTATGCGCCCGACTTCCCGCTGTTTGGCGGCTTGCACATCTGGAAAGCCGTGCCGGTCATCCTGGACGCGCTGAAGGTGGCTGGGCGTTTGATGGCCACCGTAGGAATCCAGCACAGCTACCCGCACTGCTGGCGCCACAAGACGCCGGTCATCTACCGCGCTGCGGCCCAGTGGTTCATCCGCATGGACGAAGGCCCGGGCGTGTTCACCCAAGACAAAGCGCCCAAGACGCTGCGCCAATTGGCACTGGACGCCATCGAAGAAACCCAGTTCTACCCCGAGAACGGCAAGACCCGCCTGCGCGACATGATCGCCAACCGGCCCGACTGGTGCATCTCGCGCCAGCGCAGCTGGGGCGTGCCCGTGCCGTTCTTTTTGCACAAGGACAGCGGCGAGCTGCACCCGCGCACGATGGACATCCTGGACCAGGCTGCTGACATTGTTGAAAAAGGCGGCATCGAAGCCTGGAGCCGCGTGACCGTCGAAGAAATCCTCGGCGCAGCGGATGCACCCAGCTACACCAAGAGCACCGACATTCTGGAAGTCTGGTTTGACTCCGGCAGTACCTTCCAGCACGTGCTGCGTGGCAGCCACAAGGATGCGTATGACCGTCCGCCGTTCCACACCGAAGGCCCGGAAGCTGACCTGTACCTTGAAGGCCACGACCAGCACCGCGGCTGGTTCCACAGCTCCCTCTTGTTGGGCTGTGCGCTGTATGACCGCGCGCCCTACCGCGGCTTGTTGACCCACGGCTTTGCCACCGACGGCCAGGGCCGCAAAATGAGCAAGAGCCTTGGCAACACGGTGGAGCCGCAAACCATCACGACCAAAATGGGTGCGGAGATCGTGCGCCTGTGGGTGGCATCGACAGACTATTCGGGCGATCTGAACATCGACGAGAAGATCCTGGCCCGCGTGGTAGACACCTACCGCCGTGTGCGCAACACGCTGAAGTTTTTGCTGGCCAACGTCAGCGACTTTGACCCGGCCAAGGACACCGTGCCGGCGGACCAGATGCTGGAGATCGACCGCTA
The DNA here is from genome assembly GCA_043782015.1 of Rhodoferax sp. Taxonomy (GTDB): domain Bacteria; phylum Pseudomonadota; class Gammaproteobacteria; order Burkholderiales; family Burkholderiaceae_C; genus Allorhodoferax. The sequence continues at coordinate 1,204 of JAYWAV010000311.1, forward strand.
CGCGCTGGCCCGTGCGGCGCAGTTGCAGGCCGATATCCTGGCGCACTACAAGGTGTACGAGTTCCACCCCGTGGTCTCGAAACTGCAGGTCTACTGCAGCGAAGACCTGGGCGCTTTCTACCTCGACATCCTGAAAGACCGTCTGTACACCACCGGTGCGAACTCGCTGGCTCGCCGCTCTGCGCAAACTGCGCTGTGGACCATCACCCAAGCTATGCTGCGCTGGATGGCGCCGTTCCTGAGCTTTACTGCCGAAGAAGCCTGGACGGTGTTGGGTACCGAAGGCAAGACACCTGCTGCGACCAAGCTGTCGATCTTTATGGACGGCTATGTGGCGATGGGCGCACCCGACGAAGCGCTGTTGGCCAAATGGAACCGCATCCGCGCGGTGCGTGAAGCCGTCAACAAAGACATCGAGACGCTACGTGCTGCCGGGCAGGTGGGCGCATCGCTGCAAGCCGAAGTGACGCTGACTGTGCCTGCTGATGAGCATGCTTTGCTAAGCAGTCTGGGCGACGACCTGAAGTTTGTGTTCATCACATCTGCTATCACTTTGGTAGCTGGCCACGCACAGTCCATAAGCGTTACAGCCTCAAATGGCACTAAATGCGAACGCTGCTGGCATTATCGCAGCGACATTGGCCTGGATGCTGCGCACCCGACGCTGTGTGGCCGTTGCACGACGAACCTGTACGGTGCGGGCGAGAAGCGGGTGTTCGCCTGATGGCCCGCTCGAGTACCTCCAGTGGCGGCCTGCTGCAGTGGCTGGGTTTGGCGTTCATCCTGCTGCTGGCCGACCAGTTCACCAAGGTGCTGATCCTGGGTTACTACCAGCTGGGTGACAGCACCTATGTGACCGGCTTCTTCAACGTCGTGCGCGCGCACAACACGGGCGCTGCGTTCTCGTTTCTGGCCGGTGCATCCGGCTGGCAACGCTGGTTCTTCACCGCGCTGGGTTTGGGAGCGGCGGTGGTCATCATCTGGATGCTGCGCAAGCACGCGGGGCAAAAGCTGTTCTGCTTTGCGATGGCCTGCATTCTTGGCGGCGCCATTGGCAATGTGATTGACCGGCTGTTGTACGGCTACGTCGTGGACTTTCTGGATTTCCACTGGCGCGGTATGCATTTCCCGGCCTTCAATGTGGCCGACAGCGCAATCACTGTGGGCGCGATCTGCCTGATTCTGGACGAGCTGCTGAGGGTCAGAAAAACCACATAGACGAACCGGTTAGGATGTCTCCACTTTGATATGTGGAGACCTCCCGTGCGATCTATTTCGAAATGCCGATTCCGGCTGGCTGCGCTTGCATTGATCTGCAGCAGCGTCTGGCTGACAGGCTGCAAGGACGACAAAGCCACTACGCCGGATACCCCGGCAACAGTGGCAACAACGGCCGCCCCTGCCACACCATCCATCCCCCCCAGCCTTGATGGCATCGCGCTGGCATCGCCCAGTGCGGATGCAGTGAAGGTTGCAAGCAGCCCCAACGCCTGGGGCGGCGAGCGGACTGAGGGGGAATCCACACTGTCCGACCGTGTCGTGAAGTACGACATCTCGGCCACTCTGGACCCGGTCAAGCACACCATAGAGGGCAAGCAGAGGCTGACCTGGCGCAACCGAAGCGCCGTGCCGGTTCGCTCGGTCTATCTGCACCTGTACCTCAATGCGTTTGAAGGCTCGGGCAGCACCTTCTACTCCGAACGCAAGACCCGTGGCTTCGCCTTCCGTAGCGATGTGCCCGCCGAAGACGGCGATTGGGGCCATATCGAGCTGAAGAAAGTTGCCCAGGGTGGCGCACAGGTGCCCTGGTACTTTGTGCACCCCGACGGTGGCCCGGAGACAGACCACACCGTCGTGCGCATGGACCTGCCACAAGCGGTGGCGCCCGGCCAGAGCACGACGCTGGACATTGATTTCAACAACCAGTTGCCGCGCGTCGTCGCCCGCACCGGTTACTTCGGCAGCTTCCATCTGGTAGGCCAGTGGTTCCCGAAAATCGCGGTGCTGGAATTGCCTGGCGAACGCGGCGCGACCGAGCCGCGCTGGAACGCACACGAGATGCATCTGCACAGTGAGTTCTATGCCGACTTTGGCAGCTATGACGTCAAGATCACCGTGCCCAAGGGTTATACGGTGGGTGCGACTGGCGAGGAAACGACCGCTGCTGTTGAAAAAGACGGCATGGTGACACACCGCTTCGTACAGGACGATGTGCACGACTTTGCGTGGACTGCCGATAACCGGACAGCCACGCCAATGGAAGGCACCTATACCGGCCCCGGCAGCCCGACCGTCAAGGTCACCGTGCTGTTCCCGCCGGAATACGCTGATAACGCCGCACCTGCGCTGAAAGCAACGATAGACAGCTTGGCTTACTTCTCCAGCACGCTAGGGCCCTACCCCTACAAGACGGTGACCGTGGTGATTCCGCCGCACAACGCCAAAGAAGCTGGTGGCATGGAATACCCCACGTTCATCACCGTGGATAGTTACGCCAACCTGAGGCCCGACACGCTGGACAGCTATGGGCTGGACTTCGTCACTATCCATGAGTTTGGTCACGGCTACTTTTATGGCATCCTGGCGTCGAACGAATTTGAAGAGCCGATGCTGGACGAGGGTCTCAACGAATATTGGGATCTGCGCATGATCCGCGAGCGGGGACAAACCATCCAGCCATTGCCACTGGGCTTGCGCAAGCTGGGCATGGACTTGAAGCTCGCAGTGTTTGAAGCCGAGCGCGTCGGGGCCAGCAACCGCGAACCTGCCGACGCCCTAGGCCACAATTCCTGGGACCGTTTTTCCACAGGCAGCTATGGCACCGTATATTCCCGCACTGCCACCACGATGCACGACTTGGAAGAACGCTTGGGCAAGGATGTGACCGAGAAAGCCTTCAAGGCCTACTACAAGCGCTGGAAATTCCGCCACCCCAGCGTGGCCGATCTGCGTGATTCGCTGATCGAAGTGTCCGGCAAACGCGACGTGGTGGAGACCGTGTTCGCACAGCATGTCTACAACGCAAGCAAGGTAGATGACCGCATCGAGAAGTTCACCAGCGTCGAAGAGCTGCCGCAGGCCGGCACCGAGCAGGTCGACGGCAAGTGGGTTGAGACCACCGAAGACCAAGTGGAAGAAAATATCTCCAAAGCTCGCAAAGCCTACAAGAAGGCGCATCCGGACGCAGCCAAGAACACCAGCCCCTTCCCGTACCGCACCACGGTGACGCTGCGCCGCCGCGGCGCGTCAGTGCCACAGGATCTGATCGTCAGTTTCACCGATGGCACGTCGGAAACCGTGCACTGGGACAGCAACAGCAGTTGGGAGCGCTATAGCTGGGTCAAGCCGGTGAAAGCCGTCTCCGCCGAAATCGACGCCAAGCGCGCCTACCTGCTGGATACCAGCAAGATCGACGACAGCCGGACGCTGGAGGCCGACCGCAGCGCCTCCGGCCGCTGGGGCAGCCAGCTCGCGGCCCTCATCCAACTTCTACTTTCTCTGGTGGCCACCGTATGAGCACGTCCAAACTTACCTTTATTGCGACACTGCGCCAATCAGGCCGCCAGGCTCTGCAATGGCGCTTGCTGCTGTTGTGGGTGCTTGCATTGCTGGTACCTACCGCCATCCTCGCGCTGCCGTTCTGGATGAACCTGTCCGCTGCGCTGGATTACTCGCTGTACGCCGGGCAATGGTCGCGCCAGCTGGATGCCGTAGTGATGGGCGATGTCATCTCCCGCCTGATGGAAAACAGCATGGTATTGGGCCAGGCCGGTTTCATGGCCGTGGTGCTAACACTGTTGCTGTCACCCTTTTTGACCGGCATGGTGATCACCACCGCGCGCACGCAAACAACGCCAGGCTTTGGCACCCTGATTCAGGGCGGTGTGCGTGAATATGGCCGCCTGTTGCGCATGCTGGTGTGGGCACTGGTGCCGCTGGGCGTGGCGATTGCGCTGGGATCGATAGGCACACACTGGGCCGAGAAGTCAGACGACAAGGCCATCCTGGAATCTGCAGCCGAACTGCATAAGCATTTGGCGCTTGGCGTCATGGGCCTGTTGCTCGTGCTGGCCCATGCTTCGGTGGACGCGGGGCGTGCACAGTTTGCATTGTTCAGCAAACGCGGCTCGGCTATCAAGGCCTGGTGGCGTGGCCTGAAGACCTTGCGCCACAACCTGCTGTCCATGCTGGGCGGCTATCTAGTGTTTACCGTTGTGGGCCTGGTGCTGGTGGCCGTGCTGACCGCACTGCGCCTGGCGATGCCGCAACTGGGCATGTTCTGGATGGTGCTGGGACTGCTATTGGCGCAAGTGGTAATCGCCGTCCTGGCATGGATGCGTATTGCGCGACTGCTGACCTTGATGGCGCAGTCGCGCTAAACAAGCAATTTCCCGCCGGGCCGCCCCAAGGGAAATCAGCCCCCTGTGGGGGGCAGCGACCCGCGCAGCGGCGGAGCGTGGGGGCTTAAAACAGGAAACCGAGCGAGAAGACCTGCTCGCTCATCCAGATGGTTTGGTCGGCGCTGCCCTTGTAAACGGGCACACCCTTCAGGGCGCCGTAGGCAAACTTTTGCGTCAGTTCGCCATAGATGGACTTGTAGATGCGATAGCGCAGGCCTACTTCTGCACCCGCAGTCCAGCCGTTGACTTGCCACCAGTCGTTGCTGGAAAAACAGCAGACATTTTCGTTCTTCGGGCCGACCTGATTCTCTTTTCCAAGAATGGTGTTGTCGGCATGCGGCAACAAAATGCCCGCGCCGACACGGCTGATCAACTGCAGGTGACCCGGCTGTTGCTCGGGCCCGCGCAGATGCTTCAACCAGACGGCGTTGAGCATGATGTGGTTCAGGCCGTTGTGCAGCGCGTAGGTGAAATTCTGCGGCGTCAGCACGATGCTGCCGGGAGCCGGCTGGCTATTGATGGTGCCGCTGACTGCCGCGGTTTGGCCGAAGTCGGTGTTGTACTTGGTGTGGTCCAGCGAAAATTCGATCGCGAAGGTTTTCTCAGGATTCATGAACTTGCCGATCCGCACGTTCTCCTGCGGGTTGGTGAAATCAAAGTTAACCAGCGAGCTCAGTGTGTCCGACACGCTCGAAGGAAAGTCGCTGGCAGCAGCCTTGTGCACCGTGAAGTTATTGCCCAACTCTGGCTGCGACACATGGATGTCGCTGGGTGCGTACTGCTGGCGGCTGTAGCCCCAGGAGAAATACCATTTGCCCTCGTCCTTCAGGGCGCGGTTAAAGCTTTCCTTGGTGTAAGGGGCTTGCGCATCGGGAGCGACCTGCGCCAGCACCATCGCACAAGGCGCCAGGGATATCAGCGCTGTGGCCAGGATGTGCTTGGTGAGTCGTATGGTCATAGGGCTCCATTGTATTGGCGCACCTCAGAGTGTCAGGATCGAACACCCGGTTGTTTGACGTGCCTCAAGGTCTTTGTGCGCCTGCTGCACCTGGTCCAGCGCATAGCGCTGGCCAATATGGACCTTCACGTTCCCGCTTTCCACCACCGCAAACAAATCGTCGGCCATGGCCTGCGTACTCTCACGGGTAGTGATGTGGCTGAACAGGGTCTGCCGAGTCACGTACAGCGAGCCCTTGGGCGCCAGAATGCCGGGTGCAAACGGTGCGACAGGGCCGGACGCAGCGCCAAAGCAGGCCATCAGGCCGAACGGCTGCAGGCAGTCCAGTGACTTGTCGAACGTGTCCTTCCCGACCGAGTCGTAGACCACCTTGACGCCTTTGCCACCAGTGATTTCCTTGACCTGGCCAACAAAGTCATCTGCTACATAGTTGATAGCATGCTCCGCACCACTGGCGAGCGCCAGAGCACATTTTTGCTCTGAACCAGCAGTACCGATAAGGCGCAGGCCCAAGGCCTTGGCCCACTGGCAGGCAATCAACCCGACGCCGCCAGCTGCGGCGTGGAACAAGATAAAATCGCCCGCGTTCAACCCACCTTGCGGCAGCGTTTTCTTCAACAAGTACTGCGCGGTCAGGCCCTTGAGCATCATCGCTGCGCCGGTGTCAAACGAAATGCCCTCAGGCAGCTTGCAGACGCATTTGGCAGGCATGACGCGCAACTCGCAATACGCGCCCGGCGGCTGGCTGGCGTAGGCTGCGCGGTCGCCCACCTTCAAATGCGTGACGCCCTCACCCACCGCCTCCACCACACCCGCAGCCTCCATGCCCAGTTGCACCGGCAGATTCATCGGGTACAGGCCACTGCGCTGGTAGACGTCAATGAAGTTCAGGCCTACCGCGTGGTGGCGAATGCGGATTTCGCCGGGTCCGGGATCGCCCACAGACACCTGCACCAGTTGCATTTGCTCAGGGCCGCCATGTTGTTCGATACGGATGGCGCGAGACAGATTTGGGCTCATGTTGATCTTTTCATGTGGTCTTGCTGAGCGGCAATCGTGCCACGAAATGGATTTTCTTGAGTTGGCGTGGCTTCAAACAGCCTTGGTTGGCGCTACCGGGAGAAGGGAGCTGTGCGGGGCCTCCCGAGTGCCAAACGCGCACATATCGGCCCCGCACAGCTCCCTTCCCCCGGCCAGAATGTAGTTTTCCGCTGTCCAACTAAAACCGCTCGCCCTGAGCCTGTCGAGGGGCTTCGACAGGCTCAGGGCGAGCGGATTCTTCCCTGCAGCCAACCGCGCGTCTTCTCGCCGGGGTGGGGAGTGTCCGGGGGCCGATGTGTGCGCATTTGGCACTCGGGAGGCACACGGGCATTCCCCACACCGGCAGGACACCACACGCCGAGAAAAAGCGATCTTGTTACAGTGCGCGGCATGACATTGCGCCTCACTCCGTCCACCATCGCCCTGCTGGTCATTCCTCCGATGCTGTGGGCCGGCAACGCCGTCGTCGGCCGCATGGTCAGCGATCTGGTACCGCCGATGACGCTGAACATGCTGCGTTGGGCGGTCGCGTTTGTATTGTTGCTGCCACTGGCCGCACCGGTGCTGTCACCCCAAAGCGCGATGTGGCCTTACTGGCGCAGGTTTGCGCTACTGGGGTTGACCAGCGTGGGCTTGTACAACGCGCTGCAGTACCTGGCGCTGCACACCTCCACCCCACTCAACGTGACATTGGTGGCGTCCAGCACGCCGGTCTGGATGATGCTGGTCGGTCGCCTGTTTTTTGGTGCGGTGATCCGTCCGCTGCAATTGCTGGGTGCGGTGTTCTCCATAGCAGGTGTGCTGCTGGTGATGTCGCGTGGTCAGTGGGATGTGCTGATGAGCGTGCGCTTGGTGCGGGGTGACCTCTACATTTTGCTGGCAGCGGCGGTGTGGTCGTATTACAGCTGGATGCTGTCGGAAAAGGGCAAGGAGCCCGCAGAGATTCGCACAGACTGGGCGGCATTTTTGATGGCGCAGATTGCGTTTGGGCTTTTGTGGTCGGCGCTGTTGGCCGGTGGCGAATGGGCCTTGACCGATGCTCATATCCAGTGGGGTTGGCCGCTGATTTCTGCGCTGCTGTTTGTGGCCATCGGCCCAGCCCTGCTGGCCTACCGCTTTTGGGGCGCCGCCGTGCAGCGCGCCGGTCCAACAGTGGCCGGTTTTTTTGCGAATCTGACGCCACTGTTTGCCGCGCTGCTGTCGGCGCTGCTGCTGGGCGAAATGCCCCGCCTGTACCACGCGCTGGCGTTTGTGCTGATCGTCTTGGGAATCGCGCTGTCGTCGCGCGGGAAACCAGTTTGAACTTGCCCCCAACGCTCCGCCGCTGTGCGGGTCGCTACCCCCCCGAGGGGGCGTTCGCACCTTTTTGGGCAGCCCGGCGGCGCTAAGCCACCGCTGATAGGGGAGGCAAAAAACCTTCCAGCGCCGCCACCGGACCTGGCCGCGCCAGCAAGTATCCCTGGTACATCGTGCAGCCGTGCATGGCCAAAAAGTTCTTTTGTTCGACCGTCTCTACGCCCTCGGCAATCACCTCCAGCCCCAGGTTGCGTGCCATGCCAATGATGGTCTGCACGATCACACCGTCGGTCGACCGCACGCCCAAATTGCGCACGAATGACTGGTCAATCTTGAGCTGGTTCAGCGGCAAACGGGTCAGGTAGGCGAGCGACGAATAGCCAGTACCAAAGTCGTCGACAGAGAACTGGACCCCTTCGGCCTTGAGCTGGCCCATTTTGTCGATCGATTCGTCTACGTTGTCCAATACGGACGACTCGGTCAATTCCAGCTTGAGCAAGTGCGGTGGGACGCTTGTCGCTGCGATTACCGCACACACTTGTTCAACAAAATCGGGTTGCCGGAACTGACGCGCGCTTACATTGACCGACAGTTGCAAGTTCGCAAAACGCACATCCTGCTGCCAGGCGGCCAACTGCTCGCATGCAGTGCGCAGCACCCACAGGCCGATTGGCACGATCAGCTCACGCTCTTCAGCGACGGCAATGAAGTCTGCCGGCGAAACCATACCGTGCTCAGGGTGGTGCCAGCGCAGCAGCACTTCGGCCCCCACCATGCGCGTGTCAAGCATGAACTGCGGCTGGTAATACAGCTCGAACTGGCCTTGCGTCAGCGCTGCCTGCAAATCGGTTTCCAACCGGGCGCGCTGATTGATATCGGCCTGCATCTTGGGGTCGAAAAAGCACATGGCGTTGCCACGCTGTGCCTTGACCTGGTACATCGCAATGTCGGCCTGCTTGAGCAGATCGGCCGCGCCCTGGGCATTGGGGCCAAACAATGTGGCACCCAGGCTACAGGTGCTGCGGTAGGGCTGCGCACCCAGCGTGTAGGGCTGGTTCAGACTGTGCAGGATCTTGTCGCCGATCTGCTGCACCTGGGCGGCCGCCTGGTGGCTTGCGTCCGACAAGTCCTTGAGCATCACGACGAACTCATCCCCGCCGAGCCGGGCCACGGTATCCGCATCACGCACACAGGCCGTCAGGCGCTGCGCCACATGCTGCAACAACTGGTCGCCCATCTCATGCCCCAGCGTGTCATTGATGGTCTTGAAATGGTCCAGATCCAGAAACAACAAGGCGCCCATTTGGCCGGAGCGTGTCGATGCGGCGATGGCCTGGGCCAAGCGGTCCAGCAACAAACGCCGATTGGGCAAAGCAGTCAATGGATCAAAAAAGGCCAGTGTTTCAATCTCGGCGCTGGCGCGACGGATATCGGTCACATCATGGTAGGTAATGACCAAACCACCCTCGGGCGTATCGCGCTCGGTGATCTGGACGATGCGCCCGTCCAGCAGCTCCAGCTCGTGCGACCCGGCGTCGCCGGATTGCAGGCTCAGCCGGTCCTCCACCCAGCGCTTGTGCTCGAGCTCACTCGCATCGGGCAGGTGGTGGCGGGCATTGGCTTCCACCAGGTCGCGAAACGGCACCAGCGGCGCAATCAGGGGCACCAGCCATGGAAATATCTCCAGGTAGCGCCGGTTCCACTGCACCACCCGGTGTTGCGCATCGAGCAATACAAAGCCACTCTCCATGGACTCCAGCGCCTGGTCCAGCACCACCTTGGATTCTGCAATGGTCAGGCGCGCCGCCGTGATGCGGTTCACGTAGACGATCGCAAAGCCGCCCGCTGCCAGCACCATCAGGCCAAACACCAGCGTCGCAGCGATCACCGAATTACGCTCGGTACGCCATTCCGATAGCGCCGCGTCCAGCGGGATGCTGGCACAAATCCACAAGTCCAGATACAGCGTAGGCCGGAACTCCACCAGGGCCGGCACGCCGCTCAGGCGGGCCGCCATGCGCAATGGGCCCTCTTCCCGAGTCAACGTCCCCAAGGGCGGTGACAACGGGCCGCTGGTGCGCGTCACGTCGTGAGGGACGCCCAGCAGCAGATGGCCCGCGCTGCGCTCCAGCGTCACTTCCAGGCCGGCAATGTCCACGCCCTGCATCAGCACCGACGTCAGCATGGTGGTGGGCACTTCTACCACCGCGAGCAGCTTGGTGCCGTCAGCCAGCCGGATATAGCGACCCAGGTACAGCACCCGCTCCGAACTGGCAAAACTAACCACCGGCGCGCTAACGGTCAGGGTAGATACGGGCTGGGCCATGGCCTGGTCCAGAAAGCCGGCGGGTAATTCCAGCGCCAGATTGGCACCCGCGGCATCGGACGAAGCCACCACATGGCCCGGTGTATCCACCAGCGCGACAAAACGCACCATCAGGTTTTGGCGGACCGCATTGCGCAACAACTGGCTGGCAGCCTTGGGGTCGATCCACTCCACTATGGAGCCGGACAGGCCCAGCAAATCATCGGTACCGGCCAGCAGCACGTCGATGCCGAGCAGCGAGCGGTTCACCGCAGCTTCAGCCCCCGATACAAAGCGCGTGACCTGGGCTGCGCTGTCGCCGATTGCGTTCTGACGCGAATTCCATTCAAGAAAGGACGACGCTGCTACCAGGGCGCCGAGGAACACCGCGACCAGCGCCCCAATCGTCATTTTGATGGGCCGGCTGGCGGCCTTCATGGTGACGTAGCGGCCGCAATGCCGCGATCCAGCCCTATGGTCTTGTTCCAGATCTCCACGCACCGCGGGCCACCGCGTTGCAGCCAGCGTGGCAACACGGTAGATTTAAAAATCTCCTGACGGCGACGCTCATCCTGCGCCGACACTGGCACCAGCGTCATGGAGCCCTTGTTAGGCAACGTGCAGCTTGATGAGCCGGTGCTGCAGGCAATGCCCTCCAGTGTGTCCTTGGCAGACTGCTCCCAGATGGAAGCCTCCAGTTTAGGCAACTCCCGACGCAGCAGCGCCCGCAAGTCCGGGGGCAATGCTTCCCAAGCGGCCAGGTTGGCGGCGAAAATCGCCACCCCCCAAGTCACCGGCATCGGGTAAAGGTAGCTGGTCATGCCAGGCAAGCCCACGGTAAAGCCCGACAGGGTACCGGTGATCGCGCAGTCGATATTACCGGCCTGAAAGTTGCCCACCATCTGGGCAAATGCCGTGATAACCGGGAAGCCGCCCAAGGCGCCGATAAAGTCGGCCTGCCCCGCAGAGGACACGCGTACGCGCCGCCCCGACAACTCCGACAGATTGCTGATCGGCGTCTTGCAAAACACGACCTGGGCCGGGTAGGTATAGAAAGCCAGCGCCTCAATACCATGCTGTTCCCGCAGAGACTTTTCAAGGTAAGGCCGAAAAGCTGCCAGGCTGCGTTTCAGGTTGGCCATGTCCGGGTTCAGACCGGCCAGATCGGGCGCGGTGTATTGCGGAAACTGGGCGGTCAGCGAACTCAGCAAGGTGGTGCCAAATGGCACGACACCCAACTGCAGCAGCCGTAACATTTCCACGCCAGGCACACCGGCCCGGTCAAAGGGTACGATGTCGGCGCCGTATTTGCCACCGCTCAGTCGCTGCAACTCCTTGGTCCAGAAAGGTTCTTCCCAGCGCGTAAATTGGCTCAGGCCCGCAACGCCACCCACCACCCGCAATTTGAAGGGCGCGGGTGTCTGGGCGTGCACAGTCAGGGCATACCAGGCTAGCAAGGCGCCACACACCACCGCTATGTTGCGGCGCCAACGGGTAGCGCAGTTTTTATTCTGCATGGAGACATTATTGACCAGCTCGGCAGCCGCATCCACCTTATCCGCTCAGGGTATCCCCCACACAACGCCCCTACATGGCCTTGAACAGGTGCACGTAGGCCCGGCTGACTGGCAATTCGCGGGCCATGCCCTTGATGCGCACGAACAGACGACTCACCTCGTCGCGGCGCGTACCTTCGAGGTACTGCAGGTTGACGATGGTGGAGCGGTGGATCTGCCAAAACTGCGCCGGGTCCAGTTGTGCCGCCAGCTCCACGATGGGTGTGCGGATCAGGTACTCGGTCTGTTCTGTCTGAACACAGGTGTATTTGTCATCGGCATGGAAGTAGCGTACGTCTTCGACCGGTATCTGCGTCGTCAAATCGCCAGTGCTGGCGCGTACCCAACGCAGACGCGCTGCGTTTTGCGGTTGGCTGGGCAAAAGGCGACGCAGCGCAGCCAGCATGTGGGCATCGTTGCCGGACTCTGGCGTTGACAAGGCGCGCTGCACGCGTTCCACCGCTTGCTGCAGGCGTTCCAGCTTCACCGGCTTGAGCAGGTAGTCAATGGCTTCCTGCTCGAAGGCCTGCACCGCATAGGCGTCATACGCCGTCACAAACACCACACGCGTATTCCCTTCTATGTCTTGCGCCACTTCCAGGCCTGTCAGCCCTGGCATCTGAATGTCGAGAAAAGCAACATCCGGCTGCAGCTCGGCAATTTTTGCGGCTGCTTCCAAGCCATTGCGCGTTACGGCCACCACCTGCAAATCGGGCCAGGCTTGCAATTGCGCTTGCAGCGCTTTGGCCAGATGTGGCTCGTCATCGGCAATGAGCACCGTGGTCATGCGACACCTTTGGCTTGGAACGGCACACGCAGTGTGGCCAGCGTGCCCGGCTGGGTGGCTGCCAGCGTCAGGCTGGCAGCGCTGCCCCATTGGGTTTGCAGACGTTCCCGCACATTGGCCAGCGCCACACCCGCGCCGCTACGCTGTTTGGAGGCACCCAGACCCATACCATCGTCAGTCACTTCAATCACCAATGTATCTCCGTCCCGCTTCGCTGAAATCTGGATGTGCCCACCTTCCACTTTGGGCTCCAACCCATGGTGGATCGCGTTTTCTACCAACGGCTGTAACAGCAGTGCAGGCAGGCAGGCTTCCCGGACAGCCGGATCGCTGGTGACGGTGAACGTCAACCGTTCCTCCATTCGCATTTTGAGCAATGCCAGATAGTGCTGCACCAGATCCAGCTCGCTGCCCAGCGTGGCCTGCTCGTGGCGAAGGCTGGTAAACGAGGAGCGCAGGTAATCGGTGAAAGATTCCAGCATCTGTTTGGCACGCGGTGCGTCATGGTCTATTAGCGACACCACGTTGGCCAGCGTGTTGAACAGGAAGTGTGGCTCAATTTGGCCCTGCAGCAGGCGCAGTTGCGCTTGGACAGCACGCTTCTCTGCCTTCAGGCGACGCGCAGCGGTAGCGAACAGCAGGTTGAATATCAGGATAATGACCAATGTCACGCCCAGGCTGGCCGCCAGCGAAACCGGGTCTTTCAAAACCTGCAAATAAGGGACATCCAGGCCGGCCACAGCGGCACCCACCGGCCATGCGATAGCCACCCCGACCATAGGGATGCCACTGAAATAGAACAAACGTGGCAGGCCGCTCAGCTCTTGAATCCGTTCCAATCCGAGCAGCTTACGCCCCAGTAGAAACAGGCCGCGGATCGCAAAACCGATGAATAGCGAGATCACCAGATTGATCTGGTACCAATGCCACCAACTCGACGGGCTGCGCCAAGCCGCGTCATCGCCATCGGCGGACAGAAATCCCAGCACTGTAAAAAAAACTGCGCAGGCGCAGCAGAACAGGAAAGTCCAGATCAGGTTGAGCCACTTGGGACCCACAGGGTGCGGATCACTGCCCAACCAGGAACGCCAGGACTGGCGGAGTAAATGGAGTGTTGAAGTGTTCATGGACGCCACTGTAGGCAAGCCATTCTCGCTTCAACGGGCCGCTGCGACGAATCGACAGAACAAACGACGAATCGACAGCTGCTCGCTCGGGCCGCCTGCGCTACTTCCCAGTCAATGCCCGGGCCTTGCTCTCCGCCATTTCAGCATCTTCCACACGGCCAAGAACCCGGTACGAACGCGCCAGCATGGTCCATCCAGCCAAGTCATCCGGATTGGACTTCAAGCGCGCGGCAAGGCGCTCCACCATTTGCAGAATCTGCGCTTTGTCGGGTTGACCCGCGGGGGCAGCCTGTGCCTCGGGTGCTTTGGCTACCGGTGTTTTTGTTTTGCCAACTGGCAGCCCACCCTTGTCACGGGCGTCTGCGATATAGGCCTGCACCTGCTCCGCGTCTTGCGACTGCGGATCGACGATGGTCAGCAAGGTTTCCCAATAGGCAATGGCCTGTGCGAACTTGCCGTCGCGGTAGGACTGCGCAGCCGCCAGCATCAGCGACATCGGGTGTTTGGGGTTGATCACCAACGCCTTGCGCACCAGTTCTATCGGCGCGCCCTCCAGCTTGTCGCCAGCGCGCACAGCCAGCAGGTCGGCGTAGTCAGCCATCAGATCGGGTTCAGTCGCCAGCAAATTACCCGTCTTGCCGTAGGCCTGCATCGCGTCGTCCAGGCGGCCCATCACTTTGTACGAGCGCGCCAGCATCGCCCAACCGCGGGGGTTGTCGGGGTTGGCCTTCAGGCGCCCTGCCAGGTCATTCACCATCTGGAGCACTTGGTCCCGCTGTGCTTTTTCTGCGCTGACCGGGTCAATCGCAGCTGGGGTGCCGAGCCAGCGGTACATACCGCCGGCACCGAGCACTACCAGCAAAGACACCGCAACTGCGGTGATCTTCGAGCCTTTGCGCGAAACGGCAGCCGTCGCAGGCACATCCTGCGCGTCATCCAGCATGCGCAACTGCAATTCGTCGCGGGCCGTCTCGTGCTCCTGCGCAGCGATCGTTCCGCGCGCCAGATCAGCGTCCAGTGCATCGAGCTGCTCGCGGTAGATCGCCACATTGAGTTGCTGGCCGGAAACTTCGGAGGGTTTTTGCTGGCGCAACAAAGGGCGTAGCAGCCATACCAGCACGAGCAGCGTCAACGCAGACGCCAAAGCATAAAAAACGGTCATGAACGGGGATCTGTATGGTTCTGGGTGTTGTGAAGCAAAGCCTGCGCGCGTTCGCGCTGGGCCGCATCGAGGGTAGGGGCAACGGCCTCACGCTGCGTGGAACGCACCATGCGGTACAGGCCCCACAGGGCGCCGAGCAACAGCAGGAAAGGTCCGAACCACAGCAGCCAGGTCACAGGCTTGACCGGCGGGCGGTAGCGCACAAAGTCGCCATAGCGATTCACCATGAAATCCATGATCTCTGCGTCGGTCTTGTTGTCACGGATCAGCGTGCGGATTTCGCGGCGCAAGTCATTCGCCAGGTCAGCGCGCGAACCCGCCAACGATTCGTTCTGGCACACCAGGCAGCGCAGTTCTTCGGAAATCGCGATCAGGCGCTTTTCCACCACCGGGTCTTCGGCCAACGGAGCGGCTTCATTGGCAAATGCAGAAGACGACAGCAATAACGCAAACAGACAAGCGATCCAGCGCTTCATTTCTGCAGCTCCCGCACCAGCGGCGCAATCTTCTCGTTCCAGGCCTGCTCGGTGATCGGGCCGATCTGTTTGTAGCGAATCACACCGACCTTGTCGATCACAAAAGTTTCCGGCACGCCGTAGACACCGAACTCGATACCAATGCGTCCGTCACGGTCCACGATCGCCAGGTCATACGGATTGCCAAAGCGGCTCAGCCAACGCTGGCCTTCGTCGTCCTTGTCCTTGTAATCCAGACCGATGATGGGTACCAGCTTGGCCTTGGCATATTCCATCAAGAGCGGATGTTCTATGCGGCAGGCAACGCACCACGACGCCCAGGTATTGAGCAGCCACACCTTGCCCAGCATGTCTTTGTTGGAGAAAGTTTGGTCCGGTGCATCCAGATGTGCAGTTGTGAACAACGGCGCAGGCTTGTTGATCAGTGGTGACGGAATTTCATGCGGGTCGCGCGTCAGGCCAATCGCCAAAAACACCGCCAGCACGATGAACAGTGCCAGCGGGATCAGAGTCTTCTTCATGCGGACGAACTCCCCGCAGGGCCGCCCCAAGGAGAGTTAACCCCCTCGGGGGGCAGCGACCCGCGTGGCGGCGGAGCGTGGGGGCCAGCATTCCCCGATGGCAGAGCCGCTATGGCGGCTTTCTTCTTGCGGTAGCGCCTGTCCAGCGCCGCCAGGGTGCCGCCGAAGGCCATCAGGAGGCAGCCACCCCAGATCCAGACAATGAAGGGCTTGTGGTACACGCGCACCGCCCATGCACCACCGTCCAACTGCTCGCCCAGCGATACGTAGACGTCGCGCAATGGATTGCTGTCAATCGCAGTCTCGGTCATCGGCATCGTCGACGAGAAATAGGTGCGTTTCTCGGGGTGCAGCGTCTTCAGTACTTGGCCGTCCTTGCTCAGCTCCACATCGCCCACATCGGCTTTGTAGTTCGGGCCGGGCTCGGTGCGAATGCCGGTCAGCTTGAAAGTGTAGCCCCCCACCAGCACCGTATCGCCCAGCGCCATGCGCACGTCTTTTTCCGTCTCGTAGCCCTTGACCATCGTGATGCCCAGCACCGACACCGCGATGCCAATGTGCGCCGCGTGCATGCCCCAGAACGAAATGGGTGTGGCGCGCCAGTTCACGGTGTCACCCACTTGCCGCCAGATCTGTACGGCGGACGACAGCACGATCCAGAACACCAGCGTCAAGCCGATAGACACCCACAGCGACCAGGCGCCCATCAACAATGGCAGGCTGCAGCCCAGCAGCACTGACACGATGGCAATAGGGCGCAATTTTTTCAGCAGGTCAGCCGCCGTATCGCCCTTCCAGCGCGACCAGGAGCCCAGCACCATGAACACCAGCACCGGCGTCATGATGGGCGCGAACACCGCATTGAAGTAAGGCGGGCCGACCGACAGCTTGCCCAGATTCAGCGCATCGATGATCAGCGGGTACAGCGTACCCAGCAGCACTGCGGCCGCGGCAACCGTCAGCAGCACATTGTTGACCAGCAGGAAGGTCTCGCGCGACACCAACGCAAATGCACCACCCGCGCGTACCTTGCTGGCGCGCAATGCAAACAGCGTCAGCGAACCGCCGACCACCACGCACAAGAACACCAGAATGAACACACCGCGCCGTGGGTCCGTCGCAAACGCATGCACCGACGTCAACACGCCGGAGCGCACGAGGAACGTCCCCAACAGGCTCAGCGAAAACGCGGTGATGGCCAACACGATGGTCCAGTTGCGGAACAGTCCACGCTTTTCGGTCACAGCCAGCGAATGGATCAGCGCAGTACCCACCAGCCAGGGCAGGAAGGATGCGTTTTCGACTGGGTCCCAGAACCACCAGCCGCCCCAGCCCAATTCGTAATAGGCCCAGAAGGAACCCAGCGCGATACCCAGCGTCAGGAAAATCCATGCGGCAGTAGCCCACGGGCGCGACCAGCGCGCCCACGCTGCATCCAGGCGGCCATTGAGCAAGGCAGCAATCGCAAATGCAAATGGCACCGCCATGCCGACGTAGCCCATGTACAGCATCGGCGGATGGATCACCAGCCCTGGATCTTGCAGCAAAGGGTTCAGATCTTGGCCATCTGCAGGAATATCGGCCAGGCGTTCAAACGGGTTGGACGTGGTCAGCATGAACAGCAAAAAACCCGCGGCCACCAAGCCCAGAATGCCCAGCACGCGCGACACCATTACATCTGGCAACTGGCGGGAGAACACCGACACGGCCAGCATCCAGCTCGCCAGCATCATTTGCCACAGCAATAGCGAGCCCTCATGGCCGCCCCAGACGCCGGAGATGCGGTAAATGCCGGGCAATTTGGAATTGGAATGCGCGGCGACGTAAGACACCGAGAAATCACTGGTGTAGAACGCGTAGGTCAGACAGCCGAAAGCCAGCGCCGAGGTCAGCCACAGCGCCTGCGCGCCCGGACGGGTAATCGCCATCCAGTCATTGCGCGCCAGTTGGCCGCCGACAACGCCCAGTACACCCATTGCCAGCGCGATAGTGAGCGCCAGGATCAGCGAAAAGTGGCCTAGTTCAGGAATCATTACGTCAATCTCACTTCAATGTTTTCACGGCTTTTTGCGCCTGGTCCACCGAATACTTCGCTTCGGGCGGCATGTAATTTTCATCGTGCTTGGCCAGCACTTCGCTGGCGACAAACAGGCCGTCATCGCCCAGCTTGCCCTGCGCGACCACGCCCTTGCCTTCGCGAAACAGGTCCGGCAGGATGCCGGTGTAGGTCACGCCCACTTCTTTCACGGTATCGGTCACGATAAACGCCACCGTCATGTTGTCGCGCTTGACCGTGCCGGTCTTGACCATGCCACCGACGCGGAAGGTACGGCCCTTGGGCGCTTCGCCGGATGCGATCTGGCTGGGCGTGAAGAAGAACACCAGGTTGCTCTGGAAGGCGTTGAGCACCAGCGCGGCGGCAATGCCCAAAGCGGCAAGGCCACCGACGATGATCGCGGCGCGTTTGTGGCGGGGCTTCATGGTGTGCTGCCCTCCAGACTTTCTTCGTGCGTCCATTCGTTTTTGAGCATCTGCAAGGTTTGCAAATGCTGGCGACGGATCATCCACATTTCGCCAATCAAGGCGACTGCGGTCACACCAAAACTGCCCCACACATAGAAGCCGTAGCCGCCCATGTGGAGGAACTCGGAAATACTATTCCACTGCATGTTTAACCCAATCTGCATGGCGCTCACGCACCAGAATGATGGAACGCACCCGTGCCAGCGTGGCGGCGATGGAGTACATCCAGAACGCCAGCGCCATGATCAGCATGCCCAGCAACATGGTGGCCGCCATGCTGGGCGAGCGGGTCAGCGATACCGAAGAACCCTGGTGCAAGGTGTTCCACCACTTCACCGAGAAATAAATGATGGGCACATTGATCACGCCTACCAGTGCCAAGACGGCACCAGCTTTGTCCGCGCGGCGCGGTTCGTCAATCGCAGCCTGTAAAGCGATGAAGCCTATGTACAGGAATAACAAGATCAGCTCGGAGGTCAGCCGGGCATCCCAGACCCAGTAGGCACCCCACATCGGCTTGCCCCACAGCGCCCCGGTCCACAACGACAGCGCGGCAAACAGCGCACCGGTCGGCGCCAACGCCGTGGCCATCATGCCGGACAGGCGCGTGTTGAAAATCAGCCCGAGCCCTGCCCACGCCGCCATCACCATGTAGATGAACATCGACATCCACGACACCGCCACGTGCACGAAGATAATGCGGTAGCCCTCACCCTGCTGGGCATCAGTGGGCGCAACAAAGAAACCAATATACAGGCCAGCCGCCGCCAGCACGGCGGCGAGCACCGCAAACACCGGCCAAAACTTACCCGCCAACGGGTAGAAGTTTTGTGGCGATGCAAACGCAAAAAAATTGACTAAACGCTTGTTCATTCCAGCCTGTTCATTCCATTGCAATCCTCAGTGAGGCAGCAATTGCTATTGGAGCAAATACCGCTGACGCCAACATTAAAGCGCCCAGCAAAGACATGTGGGCAGCAATGCCCAGCCCTGCGGCGTCGGCCTCTACCGCGCCTGCGCCAAAAATCAGTACCGGGATGAAGAGCGGCAACACCAGCAAGGATAGCAACACCCCTGCCCCGCGCACCCCCAGCGTCAGCGCTGCGCCAACACCGCCAATCAGGCTCAGCGTGGGCGTACCCAGTAACAAACTCAGCATCAAAATGCCCAGTGCATGCGCGTCCAGCCCAAACTGGATGCCCAGCACCGGCGAAATCACCACCAGTGGTACACCGGTCAGCACAAAATGCGCAAACACCTTGGCGCTTGCCAACAGAGACAGCGGCATAGCCGACAGCGCCAACTGCTCCAGCGTGCCGTCGGAATAGTCCGCCGCAAACATCCGCGGCAATGACAACATCGCCGCCAGCAAGGCACCCACCCACAACACACCCGGCGCCATGCGCAACAGCAAGGCCGACTCCGGCCCCACACCCAGCGGGAACAGGCTGGCCACCATCACAAAAAACACCAGAGGCGTCAGCACTTCGCCCTTTTGGCGCAGCCCTAAGGCCAATTCACGCCGCACTACGGCACGCCATGCCGGGAACCATTTGCCTTCGCTGGCCATTTCTATCATGTGCCGAGTTCCAGCACGTGCGGTTGGACCGAACCGATGTCTACATTCTGGTGGCTGGTCAAAATGACCATGCCACCGCTGTGCAGATGCTGGCCCACCACCGCGGACAACGACTGTATGGCCTGCTGGTCCAGCGCAACAAAAGGCTCGTCCAGAATCCACAAACGGGCCGGGGTCATCAAAAGCCGGGACAGCGCCACACGGCGCTTCTGCCCTTGCGACAAATGCCGCACCAGGCGATGCTGGCAGGCGCGCACGCCCAGCTCTCCCAGAGCGGCTACTGTCTTTTTCGCATCGGGCGTTTGGCCAGACAGCGCTGCATAAAATTGCAGGTTCTCGTCCACCGTCAGCGCCTCCTGCATCGCATTCTGGTGGCCCAGGTAAAACAGATCGCTGCGGAAGGCCTCCACCGCCGTGTTGACCGGCGCGCCATTCCAGCGAATATCGCCGCCGTCCTGGTGCAACAGGCCGCACAGGATGCGTAACAGGCTGGTTTTGCCCGCGCCGTTTGTGCCCTTCAGGTGCAGCAATCCCCCAGGCGCCACCTCAAATCCCACGCCGGAAAAGAGCTGACGGCCCCCGCGGACACAGGTCAGGTTGGAAACTTGGAGCATGGGGATGGAAATCTCGGGAAATTGCGCAGCGAAGCCGCTATTGTGCCTGCCCACCCTGACGACTACCGGCACAATGCCCACACCCGGATGGGGTCATCTTTAGATATGCAGATACACGTCTTTTCGCTCTCTTTGGCGTTCGGCCTGCTGGCCACAGCCGCTTTGGCCCAACCCGACGGCCCCAGTGTGCCTTTCGATATCGACATGCGGGCAGAAATTCAGGCCGGGCGCTTCAATCCGCAGACCGACAGTGTGGGCCTGCGCGGCAACAGCGCGCCGCTGGCATGGGACCGCAGCGTGCCGCTGCAAGCCAGTGATTCCGGGCACTTCCGCACCGTACTGACAATGCTGCAGACGACCCAACCCAGACCGTCGCTGGAATACAAACTCAAGATCGACCGAGCCAGCCAAGGCCCGGGAGACGGCTGGGAAGAAGGCCGCAACCACACCTTGGCGCTGGATACCCCCTCCCCCACGGTCCAACGCGTTTTCAATGCACCGCCCGCAATGCCTGCGCTATCGCGGGTTGGGACCATAGAACACCTGCCTGCGTTGCAGTCGCTGCACATCGCCCCGCGTGGGGTTCAGGTCTGGTTGCCGCCAGGCTATGACAAAAACAAGAACCGCCGCTACCCGGTCCTGTACCTGCACGATGGTCAAGCCGTTTTTGATACCGCGGTCACTGCAACGGAATGGCGCGTGGACGAAACCGCACAGCGACTGGTCAAATCAGGCGCGATCGCACCCTGCATCATTGTGGCCATAGACAACACCAAGGACCGCATCACCGAGTACACGCCAGTACCCGGTCGCCTTTCCTCACGACCCGGCGCGTCCAACGAACAGGTGGATGGTAAAGCACCAGCGTATGCCCAGTACATCGTCGAAGAACTCAAACCGCACATCGACCGCATGTACCGCACGCAGCCGCAAGCCCGGTTCACCTCGGTCGGCGGCTCTTCGATGGGTGGACTGGTCAGCTTGTGGATGCTGGCGCACTACCCGCAAACCTTTGGCGCCGCTCTAGTGGTATCACCTTCGGTATGGTGGAGCGAGGGTTTCATCGTGCGTGACATTGAGAGCCAATTCAGCGCCAAAATTCCGAGGCCGCGCATCTGGCTGGATATTGGTTTGCAAGAAGGGCACAGCGCAGTGACCGATGTGCGTGCTTTGCACGCGATGTTACTGCGAAAGGGCTGGAATACATCCAATCTGCATTACCTGGAGCAGCCCGACGGCAGCCACGACGAAGCGAGCTGGGCCGCCCGCGTCGAGGGCATGCTGATTTTCCTCTATGGAAAGCGCTAGAACGTCCCGCCAAACGCGCCACCGTCGGCCAGCACGTTCTGCCCGGTGATGTAGCCCGCCTGCTGGCTGCACAGGAATGCACAAATGGCGCCAAACTCATCCGCATTGCCAAAGCGCTGCGCCGGAATCGCCTTGCGGCGTGCATCGGCAATCGCGTCAACGCTCTGCCCGGTCTTGGTTGCACTCACTTGAAAGTTGCCGCGCAACCGGTCCGTATCAAACGCGCCAGGCAAAAGATTGTTGATCGTCACGCCCTTGGCCGCGATGCTGCTGCGGGCCACGCCCGCGACGAAGCCGGTGAGACCGGTGCGTGCGCCGTTGGACAGGCCCAGAATGTCGATGGGCGATTTCACCGCGCTGGAGGTGATGTTGACGATGCGCCCGAAGCCGCGCGCGGCCATGCCGTCGACCGTGGCTTTGATCAGTTCGATGGGGGTCAACATGTTGGCGTCCAGCGCGGCCAGCCAGGCGTTGCGGTCCCAGTCGCGGAAGTTGCCGGGCGGCGGACCGCCTGCGTTGGTGATGACGATGTCAAAGTCGGCGCGCTTCGCAAACACCGCCGCGCGACCGGCTTCTGTCGTGATGTCTTGTGCACAAAAATCGACGGTAGCGCCCGTGGATTGTGCGTAATAAGCTATCAATTTAGTAGCAGTTGCCTGCAAGGCTTCGGCGCCGCGGGCGACGATCAGCACATTGACGCCCTCCTGCACCAGCACCTTGGCGCAGCCCAGGCCCAGCCCTTTGCTTGCGCCACACACCAGCGCCCATTTGCCCTTCAATCCTAAGTCCATACCAACTCCTAACTCCGGTTGCCAGCCCGGCTGCAGACAAACACGCCCGCCAGCACCAGCACGGTACCGGCCACAACCCACAGCGTAAACGGTTCGCCCAGCAGCAGCACGCCCATCGTGATGGTGGACATCGGCCCTACCATGCCGACCTGCGCCGCCAGCCCCGAGCCCAGCCGCTCGATCGCCATCATCACCAGCAGCACCGGCACCACGGTGCAGGCCGTCGCGTTGAGCAGCGAAAGCCACAAAACTTCGGGCGCCACTGCAAACGCAGCGCTCAGCGGCCGCAACACCGCGAACTGCGCGATGCACAAAATGCAGGCCACGGTCGTCGCCAGGCCCACCAGCTTGAGCGAACCCAAGCGCTGCACCAGCTCGCCGCTGTAGCTCAGATACATCGCGTAGCTCACCGCGCTGCCAAACACCAGCGCAGTACCCACGGCCACATCGCTGCCCACCAGATTGACCTCGTGCCCGAACACCAGCAGCACGCCGGCATAGCTCAGCAACATGCCCATCCACTGCCGTCGGCCCACCTTGCGACCATACAGCACCATGCCCATCAGCAGCACCAGGGTGGGGTTAAGGTACAGGATCAGCCGCTCCAGCGACGCGCTGACGTACTGCAGCCCCGCAAAGTCCAGAAAGCTGGCCAGGTAGTAGCCGGTAAAGCCCAGCCCCAACACGCCCAGCCAGTCCTTGCGCGTCAACGGCGTCGACGGCTTGGCCGAATTCGATCGCGGTCGGCTGGTCCACCAGACGATCCCCGCAAAGAACGGCAGCGCGAACAGCATGCGCAGCATCAGCAGCGTCACCGCGTCCACGCCATAGCGGTAACCCAGCTTGACAATGATGGCTTTGCCGCTGAAGGCAATGGCGCCGACGATGGCCAGTGTCAGGCCAACCGCTATAGATTTAGGAGCTGCTTGCGCTTTATCCATGGGCGTCACAGGCACTTTTACTTAAATTTCGCCCACAGGCGCTGCGCCGCCGTGACCACCAGCATAGACACACCGCCGGCCACCACGCCCACGATCAAGTCAGGCAACAGGGGTACCGGAATCGACTGAACCAGATGGTGCAGCGCGGGCAGGCCGTGGATCAAAATACCGCCGCCGACCAGGAACATGGCCGCCGTGCCAACAATGGTCAGCAGCTTCATGAGCACGGGCGCGGCGCGCAGCAACACGTGCCCAAACGCACGCACGCTGTCGCCCAGCGAACCTGCGCGCTGCGAGCGGCTCAAGTACAGGCCAGCGTCGTCGATCTTCACAATCCCCGCAACAAAGCCATACACACCAATCGTCATCACCACTGCAATACCGGACAGCACTGCGAGCTGCGTTGTCCATGGACTGTTTTGTACCGTGCCCAGCGTGATCGCGATGATTTCGGCGGACAGCACGAAATCGGTGCGGATCGCGCCCTTGATTTTGTCCTTCTCCAGCGCCACCAGGTCCACTGCCGGGTTGGCCAGGGCTTGCAGCAACTCGGCCTCATGGGCCTTGTCCTCGTCCCCATGGTGCAGGTATTTGTGCGCGATCTTCTCGAAGCCTTCCAGGCACAGGTAGGCGCCGCCCACCATCAACAGCGGCGTCACCAGCCAGGGCAGGAACACGCTAAGCAACAGCGCCAGGGGCACCAGGATCAGTTTGTTGACCAGCGAGCCCTTGCACACCGCCCAGACCACCGGCAGCTCCCGCTCGGCGCGCACGCCAGAGACCTGCTCGGCGTTCAGCGCCAGATCGTCGCCCAACACGCCCGCGGTCTTCTTGGCCGCCACTTTGGTCAGGACGGCCACATCGTCCAGCACAGTGGCAATGTCATCAAGGAGAACGAGCAGACTGGAGGCCATGGGTTGGGGTAAAGGGTAATTGAAGGCCATATTGTCGCAGCGCATGCGTAAATACCCTTGGGTGCAATGTCGAAACGCCATCGCACAATGGTGGCCCAGCCCTTGCTAAGCATTCAGTCCATGCACACCTCACGCCCCCCACTGACCGCCGCCCCCACGGTCATGGACATCGAAGCCTCCGGCTTCGGCCGCAACAGCTATCCGATCGAGGTGGGCTTTGTGCTCCCGGACGGGCATTCCTACTGCACGCTGATACGCCCAGAGCCGCAGTGGAAGCACTGGGACGAAGGTGCCGAGTCGCTGCACCACATTCCGCGCGCCATCATTGTCGAGCGCGGTCTGGCCGCCGAAATCGTGGCGCGCCAGCTCAACGCCAAGCTGCAGGGCCAGACCGTCTATTCCGACGGCTGGGCCAATGACTACACCTGGCTGGGCACGCTGTTTGAAGCCGCCAATATGACGCCGTCGTTTCGGCTGGACAACCTGCGCGCGCTGCTGGACGACGAAGAAGCCGACCAATGGCACATGGTCAAACAGCAGGTCAGCAGCGAGCGCGGCTCGCAGCGCCACCGCGCCAGCTCTGACGCGCGATTGCTGCAGCTCACGCTGTTGCGCCTGCGCAAAATGGCCCACCTCGCGCCCGCCGACCCGCCCATGCCCGTCCCTGCTCCGACGTCACGCCAGGACACCCAGTGAGCGCTACGGTCAGTGTCGAGATCGGCTACGAATTTGATGTGAAAGCGTCGGCCAAGGACGTTTTCGCCGTGCTGTCTGACGTGCCCACCTCCGCCAGCCATTACCCACAGATCGACAAGCTTGTCGATTTAGGCAAAGGCGTATACCGCTGGGAGATGGAAAAAATCGGCGTGGGCCAGTTCACACTGCAGACGGTCTACACGTCGCAATACGTGTCCAACAAGGCCAAAGGCACTGTCGTCTGGACGCCGGTCAAAGGCCAAGGCAACGCGCAGGTGGCGGGCAACTGGAAGATCACCAACAACGAGACCTCCACCAACGTGGTGCTGCAGGTCCAGGTGTCGGTGGACTTGCCAATCCCGCCGGTGATGAAACTGGTAGCGGCCCCGCTGCTGGAGGCCGAATTCGAGCGGCTGACCGAGATTTACATCGACAACCTGATCAAACACTTCGGCGGCGAGGTCTGAGGCGCTATTGATTTAGTAGCTGCCTATGCACGTTCTACGGGCGTTTAAGGCCGTTTTGATTGGAAAAATAGCTCCTGAATTGCGCGGTAGCTGGCGTTCAACGTTTGACATGAGGGGTTAGGCAGCACCGCGCGGAACCTTGCAAGCTTAGGAAATCACGGGGCCTGCTCTGGCCGACTGCTGACAACCTTGCAGAGCTTGGCCTCGCAGACCGCGCGTGGGAGCGGTGGAACCCAACCGGGCGGGCAGCCTCGCGCACCTTTGCCATTGGGATCGGGTGGGATCTGGTCGTAGGTCGCGAGGTTGGCCCTGTTGATTGCGAAGGTTGCGCACCAGCCCTGTACGACTGCGCATTGTGCGTCTTCGAGGCAACGGAACATGTGCTCGGGGAGCGCTCGCAGAAAGGCAGGTTTGTTGACGCCTGAATTGTCTCCGTATTGAGGGTCACTGCCGGCGGTCGCGGCGCATGCGAGAAGTGAAGTGACAATCGCCCCCCGAAGGCTAAAGAGTCGCACCAGTGATTTGATCATGACGTCCTACCTACCCAACTGCTGGCAAGAATCCAAATTTGGCTTGGAAGAGATACGCTAGCATTTGTGTGATGCCTAACG
>JAYWAV010000312.1:0-3804 GCA_043782015.1 Rhodoferax sp.
TCGGCCACGCCTTTGAGCGCGGCATTGATCTCCTTGGTCGAGCGGAAGCGGCTCATCTCGGCGACCTTGACCGGCCACTTGGCAAAGCGGTCCACCAGCGTCTGGTAATGCTGTTCTGCCAGCAGCGTGGTCGGTGCCAAAAACGCCACCTGTTTGCCACCGGTGATGGCAATGAAGGCGGCGCGCAGGGCCACTTCGGTTTTGCCAAAGCCGACATCGCCGCAGACCAGCCGGTCCATCGGGCGCGGACTGATCATGTCCTGGATCACGCAGTGGATGGCGGCGCGCTGGTCAGGCGTTTCTTCAAAGCCAAAGTCGTTGGCAAAGGTCTCGTAGTCATTGGCGGAGTAGCGGAAGGCGTGGCCTTCGCGGGCGGCGCGCCGGGCATAGATGTTCAAGAGCTCGGCGGCAGAGTCGCGCACCTGTTCGGCAGCGCGGCGCTTGGCCTTCTCCCACTGGCCGCTGCCCAGGCGGTGCAGAGGTGCTTCGTCGGCGCTGACGCCGGTGTAGCGGCTGATCAGTTGCAACTGGCTTACCGGCACATAGAGTGTCGCCTTATCGGCATATTCCAGATGCAGGAACTCTTGTATTTCCGGGGTTCCATCGGCGGCTTTGTTGCCCAAGTCCAGATTGATCAGGCCGCGATACCGGCCAATACCGTGCGCGCTGTGCACCACCGGGTCGCCGATGTTCAGCTCGGCCAGATCCTTGATCAGCGCCTCCACATCGCTGACCTGTTCCTGCTTCTTGCGACGGCGCGTGGTCGGGCCTGCAGCGAACAGCTCGGTCTCGGTGACGAAATCGATGCCCCCGCTACGCGAACCGTCGCACCCGAGCCAGCCAAAGCCAGAGGTCAATCCTGCGCTGGCGATGCCGACGCGCTCGTCCGATGCACGGAACTCGGCCAGGCTGTCAAACGATGGCGGGTTGATGTGCGAGGCGCGCAGAAAGTCCAGCAGGCTTTCGCGCCGGCCATCGCTCTCGGCCAGCACCAGCACGCGCTGCTGCGTGTTGCGCAAATGGGCTTTGAGCTTGAGCAAAGGGTCGTCGGTGCCACGCTGGGCGTCGAGCGGGGGCAAGGGGACGATATCTACATAGTCTGTGGAGTCCGAACCAGCGTACCCCGTTCGCCCTGAGCCTGTCGAAGGGCTCGCGGGGGCTTCGACAAGCTCAGCCCGAACGGCGTGGGGCTCAGGGCGAACGGCTGTTGGCTCAGGGCGAACGGTGGGGCGGATCGCCAACTGCGCGTGCTCATTCGCGCGGGCAAAGAACTGCTCGGTACCGAGGAACAGCGCTTCCGGTGGCAGCGCAGGCCGCTCCGGGTCACCCTGCACCAGGCGGTATCGGTCCTTGGTGTCCTGCCAGAAACGCTGAAACGCGGGCTCCAGGTCGCCATGCAAAACCACGGTCGCGTCTTTTCCCACGTAGTCGAACACGGTGGCGGTCTCGTCAAAGAACAGCGGCAGGTAGTACTCAATACCCGCGGTCGCAACACCGGCGCCAATGTCCTTGTAGATGCGGCTTTTGGTCGGGTCGCCGTCCAGCAGTTCTCGCCAGCGGCTGCGGAACTTGGTGCGGGCCGCGTCGTCCATCGGAAACTCGCGCCCGGGCAGCAGGCGCACTTCGGGCACCGGGTACAGGCTGCGCTGGCTGTCGGGGTCGAACGTGCGAATGCTGTCAATCTCGTCGTCAAACAGATCCACGCGGTAGGGCACGGCGCTGCCCATCGGGAACAGGTCAATCAGCCCGCCGCGCACCGCGTATTCGCCAGGGCTGACCACCTGCGTCACATGGCTGTAGCCGGCCAGCGTCAGTTGGGCCTTGAGTTTGGCCTCGTTGAGCTGTTGTTTGACCTTGAACTCAAACGTGTAGCCCGCCAGAAAGCTGGGCGGTGCGAGGCGATACAGCGCCGTGGTGGCAGGCACGATGACGACATCGGCGCCGTTGTCCTTGTCGCGCTGGCTGATCCGCCACAGCGTGGCCAGGCGCTCGCTGATCAGGTCCTGGTGCGGCGAGAAGGTGTCGTAGGGCAGCGTTTCCCAGTCGGGGAACAGTGCACAGCGCAGATCGGGGGCGAAGAAGGCAATTTCTTCCAGCAGGCGCTGTGCGTCATTGGCATCCGCTGTGACGATGACCAGCGGCAGACCGGCCTTTTTTTCGCGTTCGCCCAGCTGCGCCAGCAACAGCGCATCGGCAGATCCAAGGGGGCGGGGGAGGGTGAAGCGTTTGCCGCTTTGTAGTTTGGGGAGGTCCATGAGATGCTTGATTTTAGAATGCGCTTACCCCATGACCGATTTACCCCTCCATTCCCCCCCCACACACAAGGTCGGCGTACGCATTTGGGCACTGATCCCTTGTGCTGGCTCCGGTGCCCGTTCCGGCGCCGAAGGCCCCAAGCAGTACCAGCCCATCGCAGGCAAACCCATGGTCATGCACACGCTGGCGGCCTTCGCCAGAGTCACGCGTTTGGCCGGTACGCTGGTCGTGGTGTCGCAAGGTGACAACTTCTTTAGAATTGCGGATGCTACAGTTTTAGTAGCTGCCTGCGGAGGTCCCACGAGGGCTTCAAGCGTTTTTAATGGTTTATCTGCTCTGCTGGAGCAAGGTGCATCCAATGCCGATTGGGTGCTGGTACATGACGCAGCGCGCTGCCTGGTAGCGCCACAACAGATCGATGCATTGATTGATGTCTGCGTCACAGACAAGGTAGGTGGACTGTTGGCCCTGAAACTGCCGGACACTTTGAAATGCGAAGTCGGAGGCAGGGTCTCGGCCACGGTAGAGCGCGCCGACAAGTGGCTGGCCCAAACGCCACAGATGTTCCGCATCGGCGATTTGCAGCTAGCCCTGCTGGCGGCGGGCGACAAAGTCACTGACGATGCCAGCGCGATGGAGGCCATGGGCCACGCGCCGCTGCTGGTCGAAGGAAGTGCGCAGAACTTCAAGGTCACCTACCCGCAAGACTTCGCGATGGCCGAGGCTTTGCTGTTTGCGCGTACCCAAATCTGACGCGTGGCGTGTCTGACGCTTTTCTGACAGGGGGGGTTTGCCCTAGATAGGGGCGCTGGCAATCGCAGCAAGAATCGGGGAATGAGCAGCGACTTCATTTTGCAGACTGAGCAATTGACCAAAGAGTTCAAGGGCTTTGTTGCCGTTGACAAGGTCAACCTGCAGGTGCGCCGTGGCACGATCCACGCGCTGATTGGCCCCAACGGCGCGGGCAAGACGACCTGCTTCAACCTGCTCACCAAATTCATTCGACCGACCTCGGGCACCATCTTGTTCAACGGGCAGGACATCACCAGTGAAGCCCCTGCCCAGACGGCCCGGCGCGGCATCATCCGCTCGTTCCAGATTTCGGCCGTTTTCCCGCACCTGAGCGTGCTCGAAAATGTGCGCGTCGCCTTGCAACGCAAGCTGGGCACGTCATTCCATTTCTGGCGCTCCGAGAAGTCGCTGGACACGCTGAACGAGCGCGCGCTGGAGTTGTTGCGCTCGGTGGATCTGGAGCCTTACGCCTATTTGCCCACCGTCGAACTCAGCTATGGGCGCAAGCGCGCGCTGGAGATTGCGACCACACTGGCGATGGAGCCGGAGCTGATGCTGCTGGACGAACCCACACAGGGCATGGGCCTGGAGGACGTGGACCGCATTCGCCAACTGATCAAGAAAGTCGCCGCCAACCGCACGGTGCTGATGGTGGAGCACAACATGAGCGTGGTCTCCAGCATTGCCGACACCATCACGGTGTTGCAACGCGGCTCCACGCTGGCTGAAGGCCCTTACGCTGAAGTTTCGAAGAAC
>JAYWAV010000313.1:0-10497 GCA_043782015.1 Rhodoferax sp.
ATGATGAAGGCCTGCCTGCTGCACCGACCAAAGACCAAGCCTATGACGACACCGAGCCCATGGATTTGACCGATCCGGACCTCAAGAAATGAATAATAAACCGACCTCACGGTCGGTTTATTATTTGGGAGTCGGGCTGGTCAGACGGGGGCCAGGCCCCTGCGGCGCTGGACCATTGTCCACAGGCGTGCCACGCCGCGGTACAACATCGCTAGAAACAGCATCGTTGCGACAGCTTCGGCCAGGGTCACCACGAAGGCCAGTGCCGCGTTGCCACGGCTGGTTCGGGCGTGGAACTTGGCGACCATTTTGGCCCACAGTTTCACCGCGTTACGGAAGGCGAAGCGAATCAGGGTCAAGGTCAGCACGGCGTCGATAAAGGTCACAAAAAAGGCCAGGGCCACGTTGTAGCTGGCAGCGCGGCGGTGAAACTTGGCCGCCATGCGGTCGCGCGAAATTTCAATGCTGTCGTAGAAAGTAGGCACCATCAGCAGCGTCAGAATGGTCGAGGTAATCGTGCCGCCAATGATGGCGATCGCCAGCGGCTGATAAAACTCGCCACCCTCACCCAAGCCAATCGCCACCGGCATCATGCCGGCAATCAGCGCAAAGGTCGTCATCAGGATAGGCCGCAGACGAACCCGACCCGCATGCATCAGCGCATCTTCGCGGTCTACACCTTCAGCTTCCTGCTTGCGCGCTGCATCCAGCAACAGAATCGCATTCTTGGCGACCAGGCCCATCAGCATGATGACGCCGATCATGCTCATCAGATTGAGCGTGCTGCGGGCAGCGATCAGAGCCACGACCACACCAATCAACGACAGCGGCAGCGACAGCATCACGGCCAGTGGCGCTGTGAATGAACCGAACTGCATCACCAGAATCAGGAACATCAATCCAATGCCGGAGACCAGCGCGATACCCATTTGCTTGCCCAGCTCGGCCTGGTCTTGACCAGCGCCACCCAGGTCCATGCCATAGCCTGGTGGGTAGTCAAAGGTCTTGGCCAGCTTGACTGCGTCGGCGGTCACTTCGCCGTTGGAGCGGCCCTGTACGTTGGCGGATACGGTGACGGTACGCTTGCCATTGGTGTGGTCAATACCGGACGGGCCTTTGCCCATGGTCACCGTAGCAATCTGCTCTAGCGGAACCATCTGGTTGGTGCCAGAGACATTGATCGGCAGGCGCTCAATGTTTTCCTTGCTGACGCGGTCGTCCGGGTGCAGACGCACGGCGACGTCGCGGGTCTCGCCACTGGGGTCAACCCAGTCGCCAACTTCGATGCCGGCAAAGGCCACGCGCAGGGCCTGCGCCGCGTCGTTGACCGTAATACCCATGGAGTTGGCCAGGCCGCGGTTCAGCTCAATTTGCAGTTCCTTCTTGGGTTCCTGCTCGGACAGGCTGACATCCACCGCGCCGGGTACCGTCCGCAGCTTGTCCATATAGGCATTGGTGATTTCCAGCAACTTGCGCGAGTCCGGGCCCGTAAAGTCAATCTGCACCGGCTTTTGCGCGCCGTTGTTCAGGTCGTCCAGCACGGTGTACTCGGCGCCCACCAATGGGCGGATTTTTTCGCGCAGGTCAGCTGCGATTTCCTTGGCGGTACGCTTGCGGGTGTTGCGTTTTCCAATGTCAATGTAAATACGGCCACCGCTGGCGCTGATATTGACGTTGGTTTCTTTGGTCTCGGGCAGCGTGTGTGCGAGGTCTGCCGCTCGCATCATCTTCAGGCGGGCGTATTCGACCGACGACGAAGCCGGAGTCCGCACCTGGATCATGATGTTGCCAGAGTCTGAGGCTGGCAGGAATGCCGTGCCGCCAACGGTCACTTGCAGCGTGATCGCGCCGATCAAACTGAGCACCGCGATGATGGCCATTGCAATCCGGTGGTGCAGCGCCCAGGCAATTACATTGCCGTAGCGGTCGGCCTGGTGGTCAAACCAGTTGTTGAAAACCTGCAGCTTTTTGCTCAAACCCGTCTTGGGCGCCGTGTGGTGGTCCGGTGGGTCACCCCAGTAGGCCGACAGCATCGGGTCCAGCGTGAATGAGATCGCGAGACTCACCAGCACGGAACAGGTCACGGTCAATGCAAAAGGACGGAACCACTCGCCGGACACACCGGGCATGAATGCCACGGGGATGAACACGGCAATGATGGAGAAGGTCGTAGCCGCTACGGCCAAGCCGATTTCGGCCGTACCTTCCAGCGCTGCCTTGCGCCGGTCGGAACCGCGTTGCATATGGCGAACGATGTTTTCTCGCACCACGATCGCATCGTCAATCAGCACGCCAATCGCCAATGAGAGGCCCAACAGCGTCATGAAGTTCAGCGTGAAGCCGCACAACCAGACCGCAATAAAGGCAGCAATCACCGATGTTGGCAAGCTCAGCGCTGTGATCAGCGTGGAGCGCCAAGAATTCAGGAAGGCGTAAACCACAAAAATGGTCAGCACGGCACCCAGGACCAGCGATTCGATCACGTTGTTCAGGCTGCGCTGTGCGTCCTTGCCACCGTCGCGGGTAATTTCCAGCTTGGTACCCAAACCTTCCTTG
Source organism: Rhodoferax sp. (assembly GCA_043782015.1). Lineage (GTDB taxonomy): Bacteria > Pseudomonadota > Gammaproteobacteria > Burkholderiales > Burkholderiaceae_C > Allorhodoferax. Next base: position 2,557 of record JAYWAV010000313.1, read on the forward strand.
TCCAAGTCTTTGTTGATTTCTTCGACCATTTTGCGAATCGCGTCGGCGACGCTGACGGTACTGGCATCACGGGCGCGGGTGATTTGAATGCCCACGTTGGCCTTGCCGCTGCGCACACTGAAACTGCTGATATCGGCATAGCTGTCTTGAATCGAAGCAACTTGGGCAAGGCGCACAATCTGGCCGCCCATGCGCTTGACGACCACGTTTTGGAATTCTTCAGGTGTCTCGATCCGGCCGATCAGGCGAATGCTTTCTTCGTCCAGTTTGCCGCTGACTTTGCCGACCGGGGCGTTGGTGTTTTGCGCGCGCAGCGCGTTCACCACATCGCTGGCGGAGATGTTGTACTCGCGCATTTTTTCGGCGCGAAGCAGCACCGACAGTTCGCGCTTGAGCGAGCCATTGATGATCACTGTGGCCACACCCGGGACCGCGCGCAGGCGGTCCGATAATTGGTCTTCGGCCATGCGCGAAATCGCCGCATGGCTCTGGCTGTCGGAGGATAGCGCCATATTCATGATGGGCTGGGCCGACGGGTTGAAGCGTCGCAGCACCGGTTCACGCATTTCGGTCGGCAGCTTGTAGCGCAGGCTGGAAATTACGCCACGCACTTCGTCCGAGGCCTCGATCATGTTCTTGGAGAACGAAAATTGAATCCAGAACGAGGCATTGCTTTCGTTGCTGCTGGAGTAGACATCCGTCGCTCCGGGTACGCTCAGCAGCGACTTTTCCAGCCGGTTGACGATCTCGCGCTCCACCGTGTCAGGCGATGCGCCAGGGTACAGCAGCGAGACTTGCACGCCCGGAACTTCGACGTCCGGGTTCTGGTTAACGCGCAGCTTGGAGAGGGCCAGCAGGCCCAGCGCCATTAACGCGATGATCAGGACGATCGTTGCGATCGGTTTTTTGATACTGAAATCTGAGAGGAACATGCTTACTTCCTTTCGGCAGCGGGCGCAGAGGCAGCCGTTGCGGCGTTGGCGGCTACAGCGGCTTCTTTGGTTGCAGCGAACTCAACTGCCTGGCCGTCCTTGAGGCTGGAACTGGGCGTGCGCATCACGATGTCGCCGGAGGCCAAGCCACTCTTGACTTCGTAATAGCCGGTGCGTGCATCACGCGGGCCGACGGCCAGTTCCACTTTGGACAGCTTCTGGTCCTTCACGCGCCAGACCGAAGTCTTGTCGCCCGCCTTGACCAGTGCGCCTTCAGGCAATGTCAATGCCGCCACTTTGGTGGTTTCGATAGTGCCTTCGGCATACAAACCGCTCACTCGGGGCTGTGCTGTATCAGAGAACGCAACCAGAATCTCCACTTGGCGTGTTACGTCGTTGGCGCTGGGGTTCATGCGCATGACCTTGCCTCGGAAGTCCTGGGTGTAGCCGTTGATGCGGAAATTCACACCCTGGCCCAGCTTGACCTGGCTGACCTTGTCGGCGGAGATACGGCCTTCAAAGCGCATGCTGGTCGGGTCCAGCACCTTTAGCAATTCCTTACCGATGGAGGCGGTGTCACCAGCGGATACCTTGCGTTCACCGACCACACCATCAAACGGCGCGCGCACCAACGTACGTTGCAGTTGTTGGCGTGCGTTGGCGGCACGGGCGTTGGAGGCGGAGAGTTCGCTCTGAGCGGCGTTGCGGCGCACTTCGGCGTCGTCCAGCGCCTGCAGTGAGGTCATGCCAGATTCGCGCAGGGTTTTCAGGCGCTGCAGGTTGCGCTCTGCTTGGTCCAGTGCCTGGGTGGCGCTACGGGCGTTGTCCTCGGCAGAATTCAGGTTGTCGCGGATTGCGGTTTCGTCCAGGCGGACCAGAACGTCGCCCTTGCGCACTACGTCGCCGTTTTCCTTCAAAACCTGCAATACCACCGCCGATACTTCTGCGCGCAGATCGGCCTTGCGCTCCGGCTGGATGGATCCTGTGATGACCGGACCGCCGGCCACCGTACTGTCCTTGGTGGTGATCAGGTCTTCCGGTGCAACGACGATCTTGGTTGGTGCGTCGCCGTCTTTCTTGTCTGTTTTAGCAGAGGTCTTGTTGCAGGCAGACAAGGTGACAGAAAGCGCGAGTATCAATATCAGGGGCAAGGGGCGCAGCATCGGGGGATCTCCAGGAAAGAAGCGGTTTTTCGGCGACAGTGCGCTTGATTTCGGTCAACATGCGCCTGCGAAGGGGCCAATTATGGCGTCAGGGGGCTAATGTAAAGAAGGCTAATGACCGGCACATGCGGTTTGCGACCAATTGCCGATTGGCGGGATATTTGGTGGTTTTTGGGGTGTTTTTGCGCTTTGAACTGCACTTGCCCCTGATCGGCTTTCCCTAATGGCCTAGCCATTCCTGCAGTTTTTGCGCCACGGCAGGGCTGCCGAGCAGTGCCATGTGGTGGGTCTGCCAGGCAATCCATTGCGCTGGCTTGGCAAACGCCAGGCGGTGTTCCGGTGCGCCGTGGTGGCCCAGCGCACTGCGCAGCGGTACCAATCCATCCCCGGTCAAGCGCTCGGCCAGTGTGCCGCGTTGCTTGGCGGTAGTTGCGGCCACTGTGTAGCAGGCCACGCCTTCAGGCAACGGCAGGGGTTGGCGGCGGTCCGGTCCCTTTTCAAAGCGGTCCCGCCCAGCCCAGTCAGCGTCCAGCACATGGCCAAAACGCAAATCGGTGATGCCCGCGCTGCGCAACTGGCCCAGTTTGGCAAACGGGCGGGAGTATGGCGTGCTGCCCAGAATCACATCCACCCAGTTGCCCGCACGTTCCAGCGGCGCGCCATGGTGGGGCGTGCCCAGAAACACGATATTTTTCAGGCTTTGGGGCCATTGCATACTGCCCTGTCGCGCGACGTGAACGGCGCTGCGGGTGATCAGCCCACCCATGCTGTGGGCCACGATGGTGAGGTCTTCCATGGGCACCGGCCACAGCGCGCAAAGGTGTTCCAGTTGCTTGGCCAGCAGGTGGCCGTTGGTCGAGGTATGCAGGCCGGAGTTGTAGCGCATGTGTATCTGTGTGTAGCCAAGGCCTTGCAATGGCAAGGCCCACGACAGTTCGTTCATGCACAGGCCGTGGATGAACAACATGACTTTGCCGTTCACTTCGGTGGCGGCCGGTTTGTCTTGCGGGCTCAGAACGCGGCCGAGCCAGCGCAGGGTCATGGGTGTGGCCAGCGGGTTGTTGGTTTGCGCCAGCCGGTCGCCAAGTACGCCGTTCAAGGCGGCCAGCACTGCTGCGCGCTGGTAGGACTCGGGCGCCGATTGTTCGGCGATGTCCAGCACCGGCTGCAGGCGTTTGAGCAACACATCCACGCCGCCGCCGATCAGTTGCGTCACCCCGCGCACGCACTGGTAGACCAGGCGGGTAATGCCGCGGGTCTCGCCCGCGGCCTTGCCGCCGGGCACGCCCATGCTGCCCCAGACCGATTGGTGCACGCCTTCGGCGATGCGGGCTACGCCCACAGTGGCCTGTGTGGCCAACTGGGCTGCGCCGCGGATATCGGTAGGGCGCAGGTGCTTCATGCGGAGTTTCAGGAGAGGTCGGGCGCGGCTGTGAGCGTGGAGAGTGGCAAGTCGCTCACTTCGGCCAATAGCCTGGCCAACTGCACGCCTGCGGCATCCAGCAGGGCTTGGCCCTTGGCCGCGGTGGCCGCCGCGGCATTGCCCGCGGCGCCTTGGGCGTTGTAGTCCTGCATCTGCCAGCCCAACTTGGCGCTTTTGCCGTTGCCCAGAATCGGGTATTTGGCGGCACGGTCTTGCGAGCTGCTCTGGAAATTCCTGGTTTGAGCCATGTCGACGCGCTGTGCCGCCAGCGCCAGCATCATCGAGGTTTCGATGTCGCCGGCATGTACGCCGAAGCGGTGCTCTTCCGCAGGGAACATGCCATTGACCGCATTGCCCAGCGGCAGGTCGTACCAACTGCTGCTGAAAACAATCAGGTCATGCGACGTGCGCAACTCGCGCGCCACGATGTCCATCAGGCTGACCTGCCCGCCGTGGCTGTTGAACATCACCAGTTTCTTGATACCTGCGCGCGCCACGCTGGCGCCCAGCTCGGTCCACAGCGCGATCAGCGTGGGGGCGGACAGCGTCAGTGTGCCTGGAAAGCGAATGTGCTCCGGGCTGTAGCCCACGGCTTGCGTCGGCAGTATCAGTACGGGCAAGTCGGCTCCGAGATGCGGCAGGGCGGCCGCAATCACGCCGTCTACCAAGGTGCCGTCTACGCTGGTGGGCAGATGCGGGCCGTGTTGCTCCGTGGCTGCTAACGGCAATACAGCCACGGTCTTGTTCAGCAGCGGGCTGGCCGCCAGTTGCGCGAAGTGGCGGGTGCTCAGGTCGGCCCAAAAACGTGACGGTAACCGAGAGGGAAGTTGCATTGCGCGATCTTATAAAGAAAGGACACCGTTCGGGCTGAGCCCGTCGAAGCCTTGCAAACCCTTCGACAAGCTCAGGGTGAACGGACATTGTGGAGGCCACGCCATGAGTTAAAACTTCTCATGCGGCTGCAGGTAGCGCCACTGACCCACCGGCAGGTTACCCAGCATCACCTTGCCCACCCGCACACGTTTGAGGCCCACGACCTTCAGGCCGACCAGTTCGCACATGCGGCGAATCTGGCGCTTCTTGCCTTCCGTCAGCACAAAGCGCAATTGCTCAGGGTTTTGCCACTCCACTTTGGCGTGCTTCAGCGCCTGGCCGTCCAGGCTCAGGCCGTGGCGCAGTTGCTTGAGCTTCTCCATCGGGAAGACCGACTGCACATCCTGGCTCACCGGGTCGTCATCGTCAATGCGACTGAGCTGCGTTATTTTTCCACCATACGTGGCAGCGGCCGACATGGCGGCAGCGGCGTTCTCATTGCCTGTGTACACCACGCGCACCAGATATTCCTTTTCCATCACCGAGTCTTCGCCAATCAACAAGCGCGCCACGCGGCCGTCCTGCGTCAGCACCAGCAGGCCGGTGGAATCAATATCGAGGCGACCGGCGGGCACCAGGCTTTTGAGCTGGCTGCCGTGGAAGAAAAAGCGCGCGTTGTCTTCGGCCCAGCGGTTGCCCGGCTGGATCAGTGTGATGGCGGGCTCGTGGCCGTCTTCGGCTTGGCCGCTGACGATGCCCAGCGGCTTGTTCAAAAGAATGGTGACTTGCTTGGCCTGCTGGCCTTCGGCCAGCTTGTGAATCTCTATCTTCACATCGGGTAGGACCTGCATTCCCATCTCGGCGACCCGGCCGTTGACCGTGACCCAGCCCTTGTCAATCCACTCATCGGCCTCGCGGCGTGAGGCCATGCCCAGTTCGGCCATGCGCTTGTTCAGGCGCACCGTGCCGTTGGCGCCGTGGGCGGCGGTATTGGCCTGGCCTGCCGGAATAGGCGCTTTGGCAGGCGGCGGCGCGGCGCGGCGGAAGGTGGGGGGCGGTTTTTGGTCGGTCATTTGCTATAAATTTGAGAGCTGCTTGCGCACATTTTACGGGCGTTGGAGCTTAGTCTCCATTCTAAAATTTGACTGTCCGTGCGCGGCAAATGGTTGTCACACAAAGCCGAAACGCTATAGTCGCGCCTACCTCTGCCAGATCAGAGGACTAAATACGTTGGGGATCCCTGATCGCGAGGTACAGGTTTGAAGATACTTATCGTCGAAGACGAAGCCGATATTCGTGAAAATTTGGCGTTGCTGTTGCGCATGGAAGGCTACGAGTCGCTGGAGGCTGGCAACGGCGTAACCGGCCTGGCTCTTGCGCGCCAGTATCTGCCCGACCTGATCCTGTCGGATGTGATGATGCCAGAGCTGGATGGCTACGGCTTTCTGGAGGCGCTGCGCACCGACCCCATCACGGCAGCCATTCCGTTCATCTTTTTGACTGGCAAGACCGATCGTGCACAGCGCCGCCGTGGCATGAACCTGGGCGCAGACGACTATCTGGGCAAGCCCTTCACCCGCGACGAAATTCTGGACGCTGTCAACGCCCGCATGAAGCGTGTGCAAGTGCTGGAAAAAACCGGCCCCAAAGCGAATGCGCAACCCAACGGTACGCCTCCGGTCATCAAGGGCTACCAAATGCTGCGTCGCCTGGGCGCAGGCGGCATGTCGGAAGTGTTTTTGGCAAAGCGCGAGTCCGACGGGCTGGAAGTGGCCGTCAAGCTGCTTGACACCCGCATCAACCAGGACGCCAGCCTGCTGGAGCGCTTTATCCAGGAATACGCGCTCCTGGAGCAGATTGAACATCCCAATGTGGCGCGGATTTTTGCGCACGGTTTTACCGATGCGCATGCCTTCATCACGATGGAGTATTTTGCGCATGGCGATATCAAGCGCCGCATCGCCGCGGGCTTCTCGCCGTTCGAGGCACTGTCCATCGCGCTGCAGGTGGCTTATGCGCTATCGCAAATCCACGCCCTGGGCATCGTGCACCGCGATGTGAAGCCGGACAACCTGATGGTGCGCGAGGACGGCAGCGTCGCGCTGATCGACTTTGGCGTGGCCAAGCACGCGACCCAGAATCTGGAACATACGCAGCAGGGCGAGATCGTCGGTTCGCCGTATTACCTGAGCCCCGAGCAGGCCGGCGGCAAACCGGTCAGCCCGGCCAGCGATATCTACAGCCTGGGTGTGATCTTCTATGAGATGGTGACCGGCAAGCGGCCCTATGTGGCCGACAGCATGGAAGCGCTCTTGTACCAGCATGTGCACTCGCCGCCGCCGCGCTTCGAGCCCAAGTTCGCCGAATTCCAGAACCTGCTGGACCAGATGATGAACAAAGACCCTAAGAAGCGTTTCCCCAGCGCGCAAGCCGTGGCCGACTACATCGTCAACATGTGGCCGACGATGCGGCGGCTGATGCGGGCGCGGTCACTGCCGCACGGTGCCAAAGCGTCTTGACGCTATAAAAAACGTAGCTGCTTGCGCAATCCCTTCGGGCGCTGCAGCCCCTCACCACATGATTACGCGCTGCTCGAGAGGCAAATACATCTTGTCGCCGGGCTTGATGTCAAACGCTTCGTAAAAGCCGGGCTGGTTGGCCACGGTGCCTTTCACGCGGAACTCGCCGGGCGAATGCGGGTCGGTCTTGATCTGCAGGATGGCGGAGTCTTCGCGTTGCATGTTGCGGTACTTGATGCCAAAGCCGATGTACAGGCGCTGCTCGCCGGTCAGGCCGTCGATCACTGGCGAAGGCTTGCCACCCAGCGATTTTTTGTAGGCCTTGTAGGCAATCGCCACACCGGAGTTGTCGCCGATGTTTTCGCCCAACGTCAGCTTGCCGTTGACGAAGTAGCCCGGCACCGGGCTGAACAGTGAATACTGCTGCACCAGGCCCGCGGCGCGCAGCGTGAAGGCCTTGCGGTCTTCGGGAGTCCACCAGTTGCGCAGATTGCCCAGGCCGTCGTACTGGCTGCCCTGGTCGTCAAAGCCGTGGCTGATTTCGTGGCCGATGCTGGTGCCCACCGCACCATAGTTCACCGCGTCCTCGGCTTTCACATTGAAGAACGGCGGCTGCAACAGCGCGGCCGGGAAGGTGATCGCGTTTTTCAGCGGGCTGTACTGCGCGTTGACGGTCTGCGGCGTCATCGACCATTCGCCGCGGTCCACCGGCTGGCCCAGCTTGTCGATGCCGCGCTGATAGGCAAAATTGCGTGATGCGCGCACGTTGGCAACAAGGTTCTCGCTCTGGGTCTTGAGCGCCGAGTAGTCGCGCCATTGGTCGGGGTAACCAATATTGGGGCGAAAGGTCGCTAGCTTGGCCAGCGCTTCTTTCTTGGTTTCGGGGCCCATCCACGCCAGCGCGTTGATGCCGTCGCGGAAGGTGGCCAGGAAGTTGTCCACCATTGCCTGTACGCGGGCCTTGTTCTCGGGCGGGAAGAATTTGGCGACATACAACTTGCCCACCGCTTCGCCCATCGCGCCATCGACAAAGCGCTGCGCCAATTGCCACTGCGGCTCGTTTTCGGGCACGCCGCGCAGCGTCTTGCCGG
>JAYWAV010000314.1:0-3784 GCA_043782015.1 Rhodoferax sp.
TCTGCAGCCAAGCTACTTCAGTGAGATTGTCTCAAGCAGAAACGGCGATGTCAGTCAAGTCATCCGTGGGCACAGCAATCAGTGCGCTGTTCCTGCTGGTCCTTTCGGTGGACGCGCGTGCCGACAAGCTGGTGGTGTTTGGTGACGAAGCGTACGCCCCGGTGATTTACTTGGACAAAGGCCAGCCTGCAGGAATCTTGCCGGCCATCTTTGCACGGCTTTCCAAAGACACCGGAGACACCTATGAGCTGGTGCTGGTGCGGTTGAAGCGTGCCGTGGTGCAATCTGAAGAAGGCATGGGCGGCATTTATGGCGACGAAGTCGACAAAGCGATTGCTGATGGTGTCTTTGTGGTTGACCGTGACCCGAACCAGGTTTCGCGCATGCGCAAGCTGCTGGCAGGCCGAATGGATGCTGCGCTGGTTGGCAACGGTACGGCAGGGTTGCAGTTACTCATCGCGTCCGATCCCGAAGTCAGCGCCAAGCACGACATGTTCGTAGCCCGGCCAAAACCGGTCGCGCGTGACCCGTTGTATCTTGCGTTTGCCAAGACCATGAACATGAAGCCCGCGCTGGATCGCTTCAACAAGGCGCTTGCTGCGTTCAAGAAGACTGCCGAGTACAAGAAAATGCTCAGCACCAAACAGTAGTCCCGCTTTTGAGCGAGCAAAAAGTCGGCTAAAAGCCCACTGCAGTCAAAACCGCCATCAATCAAAAAGTCAGCTATTGCTGCAAAACGGCAGACGATAACAATTTTTACAGGGTTTTTTGCGTCAGCTTTAGGGCTTTGTGGCATGACTCGGGAAATTTCGCTTCGTCTCAATTCCGGCCATAGACGGTCAAGCTATTGGCCATCTCCAAAAACTGGCGTTAGGCAACAACCACTGCGATGTTCAGCCATACCTGAAGAGAACGCTAATGATTGCCGGAATACGCAGCTCAGAGCATTTTCTGAATCAAAGCACCTTTGAAGAGCACGGGTCCGGTCGGGCCCGTCTCGCTGGGCACGCCGCCTTTGGGCTCCAGGCTGATCGCCAGCGTCGGCACCTCGCGCACATCGTTCTCGCCAGCCGTCAGGCGCAACAGCTTGTCCCGGCCCAGCACACCGAGTGACTTTGGTCCGCCAGCGGGTGGCAACGCCCACAACTGCAGCGAGCGGTCGTCCGCTTCCTGGTAGCTGCCGACGCGCTGCAAGGTCAGCTTCTTGTTGTTGGGGTCGAAAGTGACCAGCATCGAAGCGGCCGCCTTGTCATCGGTCAAGACGGCGACGTATTGAATTTGTGGCGCGGCCTGCAACTCGGTTTGCAGACGTGCGATCTCGGTGCCCAGTTCCTGGCGCATGCCGACACCGAGGGTGACGGCCGTGACGGTCGCCAGCGCACCGGCTGCGCTGACACTGCGCCATAGTGCCAGGCTGCGCAGCCAATCGGCCCACGCACTGGCGGTCTGCGCAGAGCGCTGCGCAGCCAGCATCGCCGCCTGCGCTCTTTCGCCCTGCACCAGGTTGGCAATGCGGGTCCACACGGCGCTAGCGGGTTGGGCCTGCGGCTGCAATTCGTTCAGGCTGGCCAGGCGGCTTTGCCAGATCAGTGCTGCGGTGCGCACCGGGGCTTGCTCACGTGCCAGGGTTTCAAAACGGCGGCGCGCGCCGCCACGCAAAGTGCCCAGCGCATAGCTGCTGGCCAGGCGCTCGAGGAGTTCGGGGTTTTGGATCAGGTTCATGGACAGATCCTCAGGCGAAGCGTGCCATGCATTGGCGTAGCTGGTCCAACCCACGGCGGATCCAGGTTTTCACCGTGCCCAGTGGCAAGCGCAATTGCGCGGCCAGCTCGCCGTGGCTGAGGTCGCGCGCATAGGCCAGGCTCACCACCTCGCGTTGCTTGTGGTCGAGCTTGCCCATGCACTGGTGCAAGGCCCATGCCTGTTCGCTGGCCAGGGCGGTGTCCATCGGGTTGGGGGTGTCGCCTTCCAGCGTGTCGGCCAGGGTGTCATCCAGCTCCTGCGTCAGGTGGCTGCGCTCGGCAGTGCGGCGGCGCAGCAGGTCCAGCCCGCGGCTGCGCACGATCAGGCCCAGCCAGGCCATCGGTGGGCTCAAGGAGGCACGGTAATCTCCAGCGGAGCGCCAGACCGTCAGGAAGGCTTCCTGCAGCACGTCCTCGGCCAAATCGCGATGGGTGACCACGCGCAGCGCCAAGCCATACAGCTTGGACGCGCACTGTTCATACAACTCTTTCAGCGCCACATCGTCCTGGTGCGCAATTCGGTCGAGCAGGTGGATAAGCCGGGCGTCGTGGGTTTCGTTCATCCCCCAATTTTGACGGAGCCGAAGAAATCCGGTAGCAAATAACGCCATCCCGCAGCGCAACCAGGGGTTGCTATCAAAAAAGGAGCTGCTTGCGCTTGTTTGGCGGGCGCTGGAGAGTGAAAACATGTGTGGTTAATATGCCTGCAACAGGAAGGCGTATCCCTAGTACGCGGCAATTCGCACAACGGATTCAAGTCAAAATGGGGTCGACTTCCATTTCCTTGTTGGGCGACTGAACCTTTCATGAAGAAAACCCTCCGTACCGCGCTGCTGGTCAGCGCTGCCGGCCTAGGCTGCTTAGCGGCCCAGGCGGATACCGGCAAGTTGCTGCTCACCAGCGGTGTCAGCACCGTGGATGGCGCCGCAGGCGGCGGCCTGAACCCCGGGGCCGTCATCGGCTCCAACGCCACCGAAGGTGGAATCGGCGCCACCGCCCCCATCACGCAAGACTGCGCGCTGCCCCTGCTCCCAACGACACTTGCACCGGCAATCGCCAGCGCGTCCTTGATGCCTCTCCCCGCGCATGCCCAAAGCACTGCGCCAGCCAGCGCCCGCAGTGATGCGCTGTACAAAGCGCTGGGCGAGAAACCGGGCCTGGTGACGCTGGTAGATGACTTCGTGAACCGGCTGCACGTTGACCCGCGTATTGGGGCGCACTTCCAATCGACCAACCTCAAAAATCTCAAGACCCAGTTGACGGACCAGTTCTGCGTGGTGAGCGGCGGGCCTTGCGTTTATGCGGGGGATGATATGAAGACGGCGCATGCCAGTTTGAAGATCACCAAAGGCAATTTCCATGCGCTGGTAGAGGTGTTACAGCAGTCCATGGATGGACAAGGCATTGCTTTCGCAACCCAAAACCAGTTGTTGGCGCTGCTTGCGCCCATGCACCGTGATGTGATCACGGTCCGCTAGGGTAGGCTCTGGCTTAGCCTTTGCTGAGCATCTGGTAAATCTCGTCCTTGAATTTCAGGCGCTTTTTCTTTTCAATTTCCAGCGCGTCATCGGTGATGGAGCCGACACCACCTTCGTAGCGGGCAATCGCATGGTTCAGTGCGTCGTACTGCTCAAATAGCTTGGCGAAATGGGCATTGCTGGCCTTGAGGGTGTGGATCTTGTCCTTGAACTGGGGAAACTCGGTGACGATGTCGTGCTTGAGCAGGTCCATGGGGTCCTTGGGAGTAGAGGTGGATGAAAAGGCGAAGCAATTTCAACCCAGTATGGACTAGCCCGATGTTTGCATCAAGCCCAAAACCCACACAGTCTGTCGGTCCGGGGCGTTGCCAGTGCCCTTTACCGCAAATAGTTTGAATCCAGTTGGCGGTGCACTGCGTACTGAAAGAGTGGGTCGCGTACCTCGCATGCACGCCGGTACCCATTCAATCAAAGGATTTGCAGCCATGATGACTCGCCGTATTCCACTCATGCTCCTCGTCGCCGGTCTGGGCGCTTGCGCCAGCCAGACGCCCAAGCCTACGC
>JAYWAV010000315.1:0-3778 GCA_043782015.1 Rhodoferax sp.
AGGGGCTTCACCCTGCTCGAGTTGATGATTGTGGTCGCGGTTGTGGGCATACTGGCCGCCGTTGCCTTGCCGAGTTACCGCCAATACATCATTCGCGCAGCGCGGGTTGAAGCGCAGACCGAGTTGCTGGAGCTCGCCAGTCTGCAGGAGAAGATATTTCTCAATTTGAACAGCTACACTTTTTGTGTGACCAATCCTTATAACGGCACCCCGACAGTGACGCCGTCCTGCAACGGCGCGAACACTTCTTCCGGTGGTCTTGGGCGAACCAGTGGCACAACCAAGGACGGCCGGTACAACCTTTCGCTGGTGGACGCCGCGGGCGCGGTCATGACCGTGCCGGCCCAAACCTTCGTTCTTCGCGCCACGCCCGCGCCCGGCAGCACCCAGGTGGGCGATGGCACCATTTCCGTTAGCGAAAGCGGAAAACGATCTTGCGATGTCACCTGCGGGCCGGGTGGCAAAAGCTCCTGGTAAAACTGCGACCGTCGCCCTTGAGCCCTGAAGCGGAGCAAGGACATGTCGAAAGAATTTACATCCATCTGGCAATTACCGGTCTTCATGCCAGAAAATCTTTATAAGACAGGGACTTGCGATTTTGGCATGGAAGATGCTTTGGGTTACCATAACTCTATGTTCTGGGGAATCAATATGAAATTGGGAATGAAAACACTGGTGGCGTGTATTGGGGCACTCAGCATCGCCGCCTTGGTTCCATTTGCGCACGCGGCGCCTATTCCTATTGTCACCAACGGTGGCTTTGAGGCTGGAAATTCTCCATGGGGACCTACAGGTGATGCGTCCTTTGTGTCTGTTTTGGATCCTCACCCGGCTCGCCCACCCTCGGATCAATCCATGGGATTTATCCCCAGCCTTGACGCCAGTGGTTCCCATAGTGGAACCGCTTCGCAATCGGTGGCAGGACTGAACAGCTTGTTCACTTACCAGCTTGATTTCTATCTGTTTGGTGACGTCACCGGGTTTGGTTTTTCTTTCGGACCTTTTTCGAGCCTCGCTGGCTTGTCATCCGCGCTTGATTTTGTTGACCCTGTTGTCGCTGACCCCTTGGACCTTATTTCTGACTTCACACACTATTTCGGTACATTCGCCGGAATAAGTTCCGGCACATTGACGTTTACTTCCGGAGACGGCAAGGAGGTTTTCCTTGACGATGTTTCCATAAACTGCATTCTGAACTGCACTGTTGTCGATCCAGGTACGAATGTGCCCGAGCCGGGTACCTTGGTTCTCGTAGGCGCCGCGCTTGCCGCCAGTGCCTTGGTAAGGCGCCGGAGTCAGAACCAGTTCTGATTCGATCCACCGAAAAAAAAAGGGCGTTTGCAACGCCCTTTTTTTCGTCTGGCCTTTGTACCCAAATTTGGGTATGACATGAAGCGCTATCGGCTGCAAGATTGCAGCCACTATGCGCAAACAAACCAAACAAGTTTTCTTCGTGGCTTTGGGTCAGCCGAGAGGTTTTACCCTGGTCGAAATGTTGATGGCATTGACGGTAGGAGGTGTATTGATGGCACTCACCGTGCCCGCCATGACAGGAATGCTCAATACGCAAAAATCCAACTCGACCGTCAACGCGCTTTTTAACAGCCTGAATCTTGCGCGCAGCGAAGCGATCAAACGCAATGCGCGGGCGGTTTTGTGCAAGACCGCCGATGGTGTGTCCTGCACCACCCATGGCGGCTGGGAGCAGGGCTGGATCGTGTTTCACGATGCCAACAACAACGCTGTGCTCGACCCTGGCGAACAGGTGGTCTTGCAGCAGGGCGCGGTATCGGCCGGCATACGCCTGACCGGTAACCTGCCGGTGGCCAACTATGTGTCGTACAGTGCGTCGGGCACCGCCAAGCTGACTTCGGGGGCGTTCCAGGCGGGTACTTTTACCGTATGCCCTGCGACGCCTTCGAGCAGCGATGTGCGCCAGATCGTTTTAAGCGGCACCGGTCGCGCGCGCACCCAAAAAGGGTTGGCGACCAACTGTTCATAAGGCCGGTGGCGGGCCGGCTGGATGCTGAGGGTGTATTGTGGCAAGGCTTATCGGCGCACCTCGTCCACCAGGGTCTTGAATTCGTCAATGTCCTCGAAATTCCGGTAAACGCTGGCAAACCGCACGTAGGCCACTTTGTCGAGCTTCTTGAGCTCGCGCATCACCAGTTCACCGATGCGGTTGGACAACACTTCGCGCAAACCCAGATTGAGCAGTTTTTCTTCGATCCGCTCTATCGCCCCATCGACTTGCTCCGTGCTGACCGGTCGCTTGCGCAGGGCCAGGTTCATGGAAGCCAGCAGCTTGGCGCGCTCGAACTCAATACGCCGGCCGTCCTTTTTTACGATGGCCGGGAAATTGACGTCTGGACGCTCATAGGTAGTAAAGCGCTTCTCGCAGTCCGCGCACTGTCGGCGCCTGCGGATAAAGTCCCCGTCTTCGGCCACCCGGGTTTCCACCACCTGGGTCTCGGAGTGGCCGCAGAAAGGGCACTTCATTCCGCGCGCGGCGCTGGGCCGCCCCAAGCAAGGGAAAGCCCCACAGGGGCTGGAGCCTGCGGCTCCAAGCCTGCTTGAGCGGGTTCAGACAGGCGACAGCGGCAAAGCGTCTCGCGCGCCGCGGCCTGCAAGGCCTTGCGAGGACACGAAGTGCCGAGCGTTGAGGCTGACATTCTTAGCGGTAGACCGGGAAGCGGGCGGTGAGTGCGTGAACCTTGGCCCGTACGGCCTCGATGTTGGCGGCGTCGCGCGGCTTGTCCAGCACGTCGGCGATCAAGTTGGCCGTCAGGCGGGCTTCGTCGTCCTTAAAGCCGCGCGTCGTCATGGCCGGCGTGCCGATACGTACGCCGCTGGTGACCATGGGTTTCTCGGGGTCGTTGGGAATCGCGTTTTTGTTGATGGTCATGTGCGCGCTGCCCAGCACGCTTTCGGCCTCTTTGCCGGTAATGCCCTTGGCGCGCAAGTCCACCAGCATCAGATGGCTCTCGGTGCGCCCGCTCACGATACGCAGGCCGCGCGCAGTGAGCGTCTCGGCGACTATGCGGGCGTTCTTCAGCACTTGCGCCTGGTAAGTTTTGAACTCGGGCGCCAGCGCTTCCTTGAACGCCACCGCTTTCGCGGCTATGACGTGCATCAGGGGACCGCCTTGCAGGCCTGGAAATATGGCGCTGTTGATCGCCTTCTCATGTTCGGCTTTCATCAGGATAATGCCACCGCGCGGGCCGCGCAGGCTCTTGTGGGTGGTGGAAGTCACTACGTCGGCGTGTGGTACCGGGTTGGGGTACAGGCCGGCCGCGATCAGCCCGGCGTAGTGTGCCATGTCCACCATGAAAATGGCGCCTACCTCCTTGGCTACTTGGGCAAAACGCTCAAAATCGATTGCCAGCGAATACGCCGAAGCACCGGCAATGATCAGTTTGGGCCGGGTCTCGTGGGCTTTACGTTCCATCGCCTCGTAGTCGATGGCTTCGTCGGTGTTGAGTCCGTAACTGACCACCTTGAACCACTTGCCGCTGATGTTGAGCGCCATGCCGTGGGTCAAGTGGCCGCCCTCGGCCAGACTCATGCCCATGATGGTGTCGCCGGGATTCAGAAAGGCCAGAAACACCGCTTCGTTGGCCGATGCCCCGCAATGCGCCTGCACGTTGGCCGCCTGGGCACCGAAGATTTGCTTGACCCGGTCGATCGCCAATTGCTCGGCCACATCGACATGCTCGCAGCCACCGTAATAACGCTTGCCCGGATAACCCTCCGCGTACTTGTTGGTCAGTTGGGAACC
>JAYWAV010000316.1:0-3771 GCA_043782015.1 Rhodoferax sp.
ATCCATAACTACTCCAAAAAAAATGCGGTACTAAAAATCGTTGTTACTTCGTCAGCTCAAACGTGAACGGCACGTTAAACCACATGGCCTCGGCTACGCCAGCGCGCTTGCCGGGCACATAGCGCCAGCGCAGTGCGGTGGCCCGTGCGGCCTCGTCCAGGCGGTCAAAGCCGCTACTCTGTTTGATCTCGGCCTGTTGGGCTGTGCCATCGACACCAATCAGCGTGCGCACCACGACCTTGCCTTGTTCATTCAGCCGTTTGCTCAAGGGCGGGTAGGGCGGCTTGGGGTTGTTCAGGTAATCAGCGTCGGTGGACGGCAGCACCAGCGCGGGTGGTGCCGCGACAGCGGGCGCTGGCGAGGCAGCCGGTGTGTTGTTGGTGGAAGGCGCGGTGGCGGGAGCGGCGGGCACATAGACCTGTTCAGCCGCAACCGGGCTGGTCTGATTGACGGCCAGCAGTTGGGGCGCGGGCTGCGCGACCTGTACACGCTGGGGCGTGGGGGTGGCTTGTTGCTCTACACGTGGCTGGGCCTTCTCTGGCGCCGCTTCTTCAGGAGCCGCCATTTCAACGATCACTTCGGCCGACACGATCAGATCAACCACCTTGCGCATCAGGCCCGATTGCAGTGCCCAGATGGCCGCGACGTGCAGCAGTAAAACGGTGATGACGATTTTTGTATTGCGTTGCATATCAGTGCCGCTCGGCCGCCCGGAGGCGCTGATGCGCCCCCTCGGGGGGCAGCGAACGAAGTAAGCGTGGGGGCTGATTCATCTTAGGTATCCGCCCACATGCGCAGCAGGTTGTGATAAACGCCGGTCAGTGCGGTCGTTTCATCGGTTTCGCCATGCGCAGTGCGCAGCGCTAAAAGGTTCATGTCCAACTCATAGAGCAGGCGGCGCTGCTCATCGCTGCGCACCATGCTTTCAATCCAGAAAAAACAAGCAAGGCGCTGGCCGCGTGTGACCGGTTTGACCTGGTGCAGGCTGGTGCCTGGGTAAATCACCATGTCGCCTGCGGCCAGCTTGACGGTCTGCTCGCCAAAGGTATCGGCGATGCACAGCTCGCCGCCGCCGTAGCTGTCAGGCTCGGACAGAAAAATGGTGCAGGACACATCGGTGCGAACGCGTTGCCCGCGGTCTGGCATGTCGTGCGGCATATAGCGCACAGCGCCATCGATGTGGTTGCCGTAGTAATTGCTGTCACCGCCGTAACGGTTCAAGCGTGGCGGAAAGACCCGCTTGGGCAGCGTTGCCGAGAAGAACAGCGGGCTGCGATCCAGGCCTTGCAACACCATTTGGCGGATCGTCCGCGCGGCATCGCAGTCGTGGTTCAGTTGCTCGTTGTTCTTGACCTGCCGCGCTTGCTCACCCGCCCCTTTTTTTCCATCGCCCCACGGCGCAGTGGACAGCAAGGCTTGCGCCTGCTGCAATTCGTCAGGGCTGAGGATTTGGGGCAGGTGTAGCAGCATGATGGTTGGGTTATTTGTGGGTCAGATCAATCACGCAGTGATGTGCTCTGACCCCAACTGACTAGAACTTGACGGTCAACGTGGCTTGCACATTGCGACCGGCACCCGGCACGTAGAACGCGGTGTACAGCGCGTCGGCGTAAAGCCTGTTGTTCAGGTTGCTCACATTGGCTTTCAGCAAGACCCTTTCGCTGAAGGCATATTCGGCCATCAGGTCCACCGTCGTGAACGCTGGGGCTACAACGCCAACAGGGTTGCGGTTGGGCGTTTGCTCACCGCGGAAGTTCACACCGCCGCCAACGCGCCATTGCGGTGTCAGCTGGTACGTGGTCCAGAACGTGCCGCTGTTGATGGGGGTCAGCGCTGGGCGCTCGCCTTCGCGGTCCCCGGCAGCAGCAGTCGGGGAGGCGATGTCGATAACAGCATCAGGCATCCAAACATAAGACGCGAACACTTCCCATTGGGGTGTCAGGTGGCCGGTCAGGTCCACTTCCAGGCCCGCGCTGTGGCGCTTGCCGCTCAGCAGGAACGCGGTCGCTGCGCTGTCCGGATCAGTATTGCGTTCGTTGAACTTGGTCGACTGGAAGATCGCCAGACGGGTCGTGAAGCGCTTGTCAGCAGTGTCCAGCTTGGCACCGACTTCAAAGTTGCGGCTTTGTTCGGGCGGTGTATTGGCACCGAGTGCGCTGTATGAATAGGTGTCGGCCGAGGTGTTGAACGAGGTGCCGAAAGAGACGTGGTACGAGTGCAGCGCGTTGGGCTGGTATAGCGCGCCGACGCGCTCGCTCCAGTCACCGATGTCCTGCGTGTACGCATTGGTCGGGTTGCCTGCGTTCGCGCCGGTGGTTGCGAAGGTGCGGTAGTCGCCGTGCATGGTGTCATAGCGCAGTCCGCCCAACAGCTTCCAGGTCGGGGTGATCTGCACCAAGTCTTGTACATAGACGCCCAGATTTTTTGCAGTGAATGTGTTGCTGGTAAGCAAAGCACGCAGCCTTTCGTCGATGGAGGCTCCGTCATTGGGAGTGCCCGCCAGCGTGTTGGGCTTGTTGAGCGTACCCACTGCGGCGTACACACTCTTGCTTTCATTGGAGAAATCCACTCCGCTCAGCATCTCATGCTTGAAACCCCACGCGTTGAACCTGGTGCTGAAGTCACTTTGCAGGTAGAGCGAGTCCAGATGCTGGATCTTGTTCTGGTTGGCACGTGTCAGCACGGTCGCCGGAGTAAAGGTATCCAAGCCGATCGCTGCGGTCTGGCAGGTCGGCTGGGCGGTGCTGCGCACGCAGTAGCGCATCAGACTGGCGCGCTGGTCGCGTTCAAAGTGGCCTTTGCGGATGGCCGTACGCAGTTCGGTTTCGTCGCCGAAGCGGTGCACATGGCTGGCGCCCACCGTTTGTGCCACGCCCTTGTTGTAGTCGCTGGCCATGCCGAAGTAGTCGCTCGGATCCAGCTTGGTGTTGAGTCCGGTTTCTGTAGCGGGCGCCGTGGCAGTAGGCTTGATCCAAGGCAGGCCGTAGTTCATGCCGTTGTTGTTCTTCAGGTCATACAAGTTGACCTGGAATTCGTCGGAGGAACCAATGCCAAAGCGGTACGCGCCGGCGATACCGCGCTTGTCAATGCTGGATCCCATGCCATTGTTGTCGGCCTTTGTGACCATCGCGTTGATACGGATGGCAGCGTCATCACCGGCTTCCACATTGAAGTCACCGGTCAGACGGCGGTAGTTGAAGCTACCCAGCGTGGCGGCTACCGTGCTGGCGGTCCATTCCTTGGGTTGCTTGGTGACTTGGTTGACCACACCGCCAGTGGAGCCACGGCCAAACAGCATGGAGGCCGAGCCACGCAGCAGTTCGATGCGGTCGTTGTTGAACGTATCGCGCTCATAGAAGGCTGGGTCGCGCATGCCGTCAATGAAGATGTCGCCGGTCGTGGCCAGCGAGAAGCCGCGCAGGCGAATGTCTTCTTCGCCGCCTTCGGCTGCCAGAAAGGTGACGCCAGCGGTGTTGTGCAACACGTCTTTGAGCGTATCCAGATTGCGGTCGACGACCAGTTTTTCCGTAACCACGGTGACCGATTGCGGAATGTCGCGCAGTTCCTGGTTGCCCTTGCCGATGGAGGTGCTGGTGGCGCGCAGTGCGTCGCGACCTTCGGGGGCTTCGGCCTTTTCCTTGATGACCACTGGCTTGAGCGTCTTTTCTTCGGAAGGCGCGCTTGGTTGCGCCATCGCGCTGAAGGAACCCACCATCAACATGGCGCCCAGTGGCAGCAGGGCCGGGCCGTTACCGAACTGGGGGCTGGCCG
>JAYWAV010000317.1:0-3764 GCA_043782015.1 Rhodoferax sp.
CCATCGGACGCCATGCGGTATTTAGGAAAGCCTGCCTGCTCGTATATGCCAACCACTTTGTCACGCACATTGCTGACACCGCCCTCACGCACCAGTTCCTGCAAGCGCGCATCGGAGACACGCGAGCCACCGATCAGTGCGGCGCCCGAGCATTCATGGTCTGCCGTCACGATCACCAGGGTATCCGTGTGGGTTGCAGCAAAATCCCGGGCTCTCTGGATTGCGCGGTCAAACTCAATGGTGTCGAGCATCCAGCGCTCGGTGTCCATGTTGTGCGCCTGTTTGTCGATGGACGCACCCTCCACCATCAGCACAAAGCCATTTTTCTGCCGCTCCAGGACCTCCAGGGCCTTTGTTGTCATTTCGTCCAGCATGGGCTGGTCCGGGAAGCCGTAGTCGTCCACTACGCGTCCGGTAACCCCCTGCAGCTTGCTGCGCCGGCCGTCGATCTTGTCCAGCGCTACATTCATGTTGGAATACGAAAACAGGCCCAGCAAGCGATCCGTCTTGCGGGTGTCGATGCCCTCCAGACGTGTCCGGTCCGGCGCATATGCAAAACCGGCAGACTGGAATTCCGCCAACAGGTCACGCTCCTTGTCCAACGCGCCGGCTGCCGCACCCCACTGGGTGATGATGCCTGCAGTGTGCGGGTCGGAGGCAGAAAACACATAGTCATTGCGCTCGCTGCGCGCAGATCCAGGGACGCTGGCCGGCAAAAACCATTTGCGTCCGCCGCCCATCAGAACGGTCAACCCGGTCAGTTTGCGGTCATCCAGAAACTGGTCGACGATGCCGGTTCCGGCCCCCCGGGCGCTGGTGTGCACGGCATTGCCTGCCGGTGTTGCGTCGAAAACATCGGCGGTCGTGACGATCCCCAGCGCCTTGCCCTGGGTACGGTGCAGGTATTCACTCAGGTATTCGATTCGCGGATTGTCGAAGGGGTCAATGGTGTCATCGGGGAATACACCTTCTTCATTGTTGTTGTTTTTATTGCCCGATACGTAGGCCGTCATGCCCGGGGAAGAATCGGTCACCACGGAGTTGAGAGACGCAGTCTTGACCATGCCGGTCACAGGAAATGTATCCATCGCCAGGGGCTGGACGACTTTTCCTTGCACATAGCCGCCCGCCACGATGCGGGCTGCAGTTCGCTGGGCGGCCCCCATGCCATCACCCAGCATGATGATGATGTTCTTCACCTTGCGCCCGCCATGCAACAGAGGTACCAGTTCAAAGTTCCCGGTCGCTGTAACAGTCTGTCCATCGTCTTGTCTGGCAGTGACACTGAAGCTGTGCATGCCAGATGTCGTTACCGAAAAGGCGCGCAATGTTGCAATCGCGGCGTTGGTGGGAACCGAAGGCAGGCAGCCGCTTGTGCAGGGACGCAGCGATACGGCCTGCTTCAGTGCCTTGCCGTCTATAGAAAATGACGCTTCGACGATGCTGCGACGCGCGTCGTCGGGGCGGACGGTGGCCTGCAAATCAAAACGCTGTCCCGGGAGGAAGCGTGCAATGACCGGGGCCGCATTGCCACTGGTAAAGAGCTCACTTGGAGGGGTCAGGCGACTGACTGTTGGTGCAGCAATCGCCAATGTGGAAAAAGAAACCATACAGACCGCAATGGCCTGCAGGAGTCGGCGGTGTCGTGGCAGCAAAGGCATGGCGTGTTTCATAGTCAATGGGAGTGTTGCAATGAGTGCATGTAGGCCAGCATTTGCATGGGGGTCATGCCTTGTGTGGCCTTTTCGTCGAGTTGCAGGCGAAACCAGAAGACTCGCCCATCTTTTTCTTCAAACCGGCCTACATGCAATGTGCCTACAACCTGAATCAGGCCTCGCACGTAGGGAACCGCAAACTCTTCCTGGTCTGGATCGAGGTGCACGGCCACAGCGGATGCTGGCAGGTCATCGGCGTCACCATCGGCATGCTCGCTCATCTGAACGGGACGTGGGGTCAGCAGAAAACGGCCCGATGGTGAGCGGTCTTGCTGCACCATGTAGCCGGTGATGCGCACGGTCTCGCCGTCAGCACCTTTAAGCCTGTCAGTGATCTCAATGCCGCGATCGCCCGCCGGAGTGCGAAAGAACTCGCGAAAACGCAGTTCGGTTACTGCGCCACGGTCCGTCGGGTTACTCGATTGGGGAAAAGCGCTGCCCATCCACAAGGCGGCAGTGGTTGCGAACACCACGCGCAGCGGTGTTGTGACTGCTTTGGAGAGGGGCGCGCTGAAAGCGGGTTTGGGCTGGTCAACTTTCATACCGTCACGGTATACAAACTCCGTGACAACGCAGTGACATCAACGCACAGGCATCGCTGCGGGGTGCACAGCGCCCGGCTGGTCGTCCATGTAGCCCATGCCGTCTTTCACGCCCTTGCGTCCCAGGATCTGCCACGCCGTGCGCTGGTTGGCCAGGCGCGCCAGGTATTCCAGCTCTTCGTCGGTGTGGTTGATCGCCTTCGCGGGCGTCAGCATGCGGCCACCCATCGGGGCTATCTCACCCCAAAAGGCCTGGTGGTACTCCGCCTGGCTCAGCGCCTTGTCATTGCCAGCGGACATCTCCACCGTGCCATAGCAGTTGCAGACATAACCGCGTCCACCCTGATTGGCAAACACCTCGGTGTAAACGCCCGTGCCGCGGATGCCAGCGGTGATGGTGGGTGTGACGATCTGGCGGTAGGGGCCGCGGCCCCAGACGCTGACTACGGCGCCAGTCAACAAACGCAGCAGGCTGACGGCGCCCAGAGACGCGCCGCGTTCTACCGCCATCATCGAGTTTTGCCGAACATGGAAAGCGGACGTGCCCAACACGAAAGTCAAGGTAGAGCCAGGCCCGGTAACGATCTGGTCACCGGTCTGGATGTTTTGCTCCCGGTACATGCGCAAGCCGTTGATGGTGGCATCGCCCACCAGTTGCACCACATTCGTTGCGCCTGCGGCAGAGGCAACGCCAGAGGCGCCCAGCGCGGACCAGGCTGCGGCAGATTTCAGAAAATCACGGCGCTGGAACCAGAGAACTTCGGATTCGGTGCGGCCTTGCAGGGTGTGTTGGGTCATGCGGTTTCTCCTGAGTCTTCGTCAAAACTGTCGCGGAAGGTGAAATACATCGATGTAAAAAACATGGCGACCAGCAGCAGCGCGGTGGGGAATATCAAGGTGCCCACCAGCTCCGGGCCACCCAGTGTCACACCCACAATCGTCACCATAGTAATCACCGAAACAGCGACGGCGCCCCACAGCAGGCTGTACACCGTCATTGCCCAGAAGTTGCGAACGCACGCCACCAGGCTGAAAAACAGGCTCTTGACCGCAGGCACGCCATGCCAGTGTACTAACGCTGGCGCATGCCAGAACGCCATCGACAGCGGCATGTACAGGGCCAGTGCGACCAGCGTCGCCAACTGGAACTCTGTGTCTTGCAGCAGCTCTTGCGTGAGCGAGCCGCCCATCAGATACAGCTTCGCGAACTTGCCGCCATCCAGCAGCGCGGAGACGCCCAGTACCAGCAGAATGCTCACCGCGTACAGCACGCCCAGCAACAGCATCGCCCGCGCCTGACTGCGCTCCGCGCGAAAGGCAGTGAGTAGCAATGTGGGCATCGGAAAGTTGCCCAGCGTGGCTTCGCGCGTGGCTGCCATCAGCCCCAAGGTGGCCGCAGGCAGCAAGGCCAGCGACAGCACGCTACCCGCATAGGGAATCATGCCCAGCACCGATATCGCTGCCATGAACAGGAAAAACAGGCCGCTCATCGCCAGCGGCTGGCGCA
>JAYWAV010000318.1:0-3749 GCA_043782015.1 Rhodoferax sp.
AAACGGCGAGCCGCGCTCGGCCAGCGCCACCAGCAGGTTGTTGGTGTAACTCAGGCCATGGGCATTGGCAATGACAGCGGCAATGTCATCCAGCGGCACCTGGCCGAGTTCTTTGCGTTCACCCGCCGTGTCTTGCACCACCATGAATCCGCGATGCATGCGCAAGTGGCGGTTGTCATCGGCCACTTCTACGATGCGACCGATCATGATTCTTCAGCGCGTATTGGATGGCGAGGCTTGCATCTGGATGCCCAGGGCGGCCATCACTTTCATCACCGTGTCAAAACGCGGCTTCGCGCCGGGTGCCAAGGCTTTGTAGAGGCTTTCCCGGCCCAGGCCCGAGTCTTTCGCCACCTGAGCCATGCCCCGGGCGCGGGCGACGTCCGACAAAGCCAGCAGCAGCAGGTCTGGCTCGCCCATTTCCAGCACCGCAGTCATGTATTCAGCAATGGCAGCATCATCCGTGAGGTAGCGCGCCGCGTCGAACGGAATCAGTTTTCGGGTTGAAGCTGCTTTGGCCATTTTTACTCCAGTTCCTTCAAAATGCGTTTGGCGCGTGTGATGTCACGAGTTTGGCTGGATTTGTCCCCACCTGCCAGCATGACGATCAGCACATTGGCCTTGCGCGTGAAATACAACCGATAACCTGGGCCAATATCGACCTTCATTTCAGACAACGCGCCGTCAATGGTCCTCCAGTTGCCCAGACTGCCTGCTTCGGCCAATCGCAGTCTCGCAGCGATGCGCAATTGAGCACGTTTGTCTTTGAGTTCATCAAGCCAGTCGACGAACTCTTCAGTCTGCTGGACCGATAGAGCTTGCATTGTATCTAATTGGATACTAGTTGCAAGCGGTCAGGGTTTAGAGCCGGGGTCTCGTAGCTCACCTATGGGGGAGATGGTGACGCGGCGGGCTTTGGCCTTTTGAAGTGAGCCAGCATATTTTGAAAGGTAAGCGAACGATTCCGTCTTGTCCCTATTGCGAGAGTCTACGTTTGCTTCTTGCGCATCGGCCATGAACACTTGTCCGTTGCCGCTCAGCGTTGCGACTCGCATCGTACGCACCGAGCCATCGATTTCAAGACGAATTGAGTCGTCTAGCATTAGCCTCATCACCAGTCGCTTTCCGCTTAGGCTGAGCCCCGCATGCCGCAAGCGCGCCACCCCATGCTCACGCACAAGTTGGTACGCCTCAAACGTAGAAATCACCTCACCTTCCCACTTGCCCTTCTCATTGAGAACAATCTCAATGCAGTAGTTGCTGTCACCCTTGTAGCCCTTGTATGGACGGTTCTCGCCGTTGGGCAAAAGCCCGTGGCGCGCCACTGCCTTGGCGTTGGTGAACTCGATGACTTTCAGGTTGTCTTCAATCCGTTCACGTTTGCCCTCAACCATTTTGTGCACGCTAACCCGGCCATTGCCCAGCAGCCCGTAGGCCGTGTCGTTGTGCATGGCACCTTCGTGGCCATGATCTGGCTTGTGGCTCACCCAGATGTTGTCAATCGCCCGTTTCACATGTTCCCGGTAACTCTCCCAGGGAAGCGGCATATCTTCAACCAGGCGATTGAGCTGCTTTTCGCGCGCACTGGCGCTCGCGTCGGCAAAGCGTTTCAGCAACCCTTGGTCGGTCACGCCAATCACGCAGGCATCCACCGCGTGGTGGCGGTGGTCATTTCGGTTTTTCAGTCCACCAACGCCCAACACGTCGTTCAAACCAAATTTGGCGCGCAGCATCGCCGTCATGCGTCCTGGAATGGCGCGGGTGTTCTGAGGGCAGATCAGGCTCAAGTACTCCTTGGCAACTTTGCTCAGGTGTCGCGTGTCATTCAGCGCGCGAGGCAAAAACCCGGCATCTTCTTTCAGCCAGCGCTGGTAGCCGTCTTCTGCAAAGCGATAGCGTTTGAATTTGGGCATCAGTTCTGCGCGGTCCAAAATGCCTTCATAGGCCCAGCCTTGTGCCGCAAAGTCATCCTTCGCCTTCCAAGGCGTTTGGTTGCGTTTAACCCGGTTCGCCTGCCGCAGCGCCACGGTTTTGTTGTTCAAGCTGTCGTCTAGGGTGTCTGAAAACGGCAGGATGTGTTCAATCTCGACTTGATCGCTAAGCAGCATGGCAACGCTTATTTGAACGCCCGAGTACGGGCAGCGGCGGTCTGCCGGGTCAAAACTCAACTCCTCCCACAAAATCATCTTTTGGATGTCGGCCACCCGGACGCGTTCTGGGCTGGTATTTAGCGTCGCCGCGATGTCTGCGCGCATGCGCGCATTGCGTCGCTGGTTGTCCGCTTGGCGCTTGCTGTCTTCGTCTCGCTGCTCCTTGCTTTGCTTCAGGTCACGCGCCAGCTCCACAATCACTTCGCTCGGATGGCCGTAGCGTTTGATGAGTGCATTCACCACGAGGCGTACCTGATTCAGGCCGATGTGAACGGTTGGGTTGGCGATTTTGCCGTAGCGTTTTTCTTCAGAATCTTCGGGGACGCCAGAGCCAAATCCGACGTGGCGTTGAAGTGGAATGCCGTAATAAGGCAGCTCCGGCAGGATTTCGCCAGTAGCGGACGGGCTGATGTTGCTGTGGTGCTCAAACCCCGCTGCCAACACCGCTTTGTCATAAGTCACCACGTCGCGCCTCAGTTCCGGCAGGATGCGCTCCAATGCTTTGGCGCACAGGCTGCCATAGCCCTCCGGCAAGCCCGCGTTGGCGATTGCTTCGGCATGGGGTTCATCAATACCAGTTTCCTCTTGAAGCCAACGCACCAGCTTCGCTTCGTTTTCCTCTTTGACGAGTTGCAGAACGATGGCATCCTGTTTGGCCTCGCCAAACTCAAACCAGGCTTTGCCGAAGTAGTCTGAGTCACTCAAAATCGCGCTGGTCACATTGCCTTTGAGTTCCTGGCGTTTTGGGTCTTCAAAGTTGAACTGCACGGCACCGCCAATGCCAAGCAGTTTCTTGATCTGCGTGAAGCTGCGTTTGCTGTGCTGCTCCAGCGCGGCGATAAGATCATTGCGTTGTTGCAATGTGAGCGGTTCTTCCTTCAGGCCTTCGCGCAGAATCCGCAGGTTGTTGACCTCCTGGTACATGCGAAATCGCTGTGTGCTGGGCAAGGCAAGCGGCGCGCGCTCTTCATCAGGCATCAAGGTGCAGCGGCCGGGCTTGACGGGTTTCAGCGGGCGCTGGTGCAGGAGAACGTCCTTGAGGTCCGCCCGTGCTGCCTCGGTGAACAGGGCCGGATTGAGTTCAGCCTGTTTGTGCCACAGCGCGTCAAACTCGTCTGAGATCATGGCCCGGTCAATGTAGAGGTCGTAGCTCTTGTTGATCTTCGTTTTGCCGTCGTCCTTGACGAATTTTTCGGTTCGGTAGCGAGCCCTGACAAAACCTCCCACTTCGGCACGCTTGTTCAACCACTCTCCCACGCTACGGCAGTTCTCGGACTTGATGTCCTCGCGCAGTTTGCCGATGGCGGTTTTCAACGCCCCGCTATCGTTGTCTTTTTTGTCTGTCTTGCGGTTGCTCTTGAAGCCGCGGCGCTGGTTGATGTGGAACAGGGCCCGGCCAAACTCTGCGGGCGTCAGAGCTGCGTCAAGGCCTTTTGCGCGAAGCGTGTAAGGGTTCAGCGTCACCAACGTTTTGCGCTGTGCCTCATCCGATGAGAAAAAGCCATGCTCGATGAGTGAGCGAGTCATCCGCGATTTCCGTTTCAAAAGTCGGTCACGGCGGCGGCGCATCGAGCGCGCATCTCGCCGCGTCACAGCCAA
>JAYWAV010000319.1:0-3745 GCA_043782015.1 Rhodoferax sp.
CAACTCGAAGTCTTCAAGAAAAAGGGCATTGAGGTCTTGCTGATGACCGACCGCGTGGACGAGTGGGCGCTGAACTACGTGCACGAGTTTGACGGCACACCGCTGCAATCGGTGGCCAAAGGCGCGGTTGATCTGGGCAAGCTGCAAGACGAAGCCGAAAAGAAAGCGGCTGAAGAAGCCGCCGAGACTTTCAAGCCCCTGTTGGCCAGGCTCAAGGAAGCACTCAAGGACAAGGCCGAAGACGTGCGTGTCACCACGCGCCTGGTCGACAGCCCCGCCTGCCTGGTGGTGCAAGACCACGGCATGAGCACCCAGTTAGCGCGCATGCTCAAGCAGGCCGGCCAGACGGCACCCGAAGTCAAACCTGTGCTGGAAGTCAACGCCGAACACGCCCTGGTGAAAAAGCTGGAAGGCTCAGTGCATTTCAATGACCTGGCCCACATCCCGTTTGACCAGGCGCTGCTGGCCGAAGGCGGCATGCCGGCAGATCCGGCGGCTTACGTTAAACGCGTAAACGCCTTGCTGGTTTAGGCAATCGCAAAAGGGGCAAAGGGGGGATCAAACCGGCGCGACGCAGGCGGTATCACTATTTTTATATTAAAGATTTTATAAAATCTTTAATATGGTGTATGATCCAACCATGGCCGCCATCAACACCCCCACTTACATGCGCCTGCGCGATCAGGTTCGTGCAGACATCGTCGCTGGCATTTGGCCTTTGGGCAGTCATGTAACCCTGGCCCAATTGGCAAGCCACTATGAGGTGAGCGCCAATCCGGTGCGCGAGGCACTATTGCAATTGCAGGGTGAAGGCGTCATCGCCATGCGGATGAACAGGGGGGCAGTCATCCCCCTGGTGGACGCGAAATACATTGACGACCTTTACAGGCTGCGTGGCGCCATACAGTCCATGCTGGCACGTGACGCCGCCCGACTGGCGACGCCCATTCAAATCGACAAAATGATGGCCTTGTGCACGGCCTATGAAGACGCTGCGCGGCGCAACGATGTCGCCGCCTGCGTCGAGTCAAACCGTCAATTTCACGTATTTGTTGATGGAATTGGCAACAACCTGATCGCCGTTGACCTGTTGCAAGGAAGGTCCAGCCTGGTTGACGCCTACCGCCGCACGGCAGGCTATGGCGCCAACAGACAGGACGTCGTCATCAAACAGCACCACATGCTTGCACTTGCCATTGCGGCCAAAGACGAAGAAAGAGCTGCAACAGTTTCACTTGAGCATACCAATTCATCGCGGCTGGACCTGCTGAAGTTGCTTGCCAAGCAGGGTGCTCCTGCGCACAAGGTTTAGCCAGCGGTTTCTATTTTCAGTTCACCCAGATAAACAGAAGGAGACATTCATGAAAACACCAGGCTGGATTGCTGGTCTATTGCCTTGCATCGTCAAGGCCCTTGTTACCGTGATGGCTACTGGCAGTATCAGTCTTGCACAGTCGCAAGCCTACCCGGACAGACCAGTCACGATCATTGTTGGTTTCGCGCCGGGGGGTGCTTTTGACTCCACCATGCGCGCACTGGCCGAGGAAATGTCAAAAACGCTGGGACAGCGTGTCAATGTCGACAACAAGGCGGGCGCGGGCGGGGCACTGGCCACTCAAGCGGTGGTTGCTGCCCCCGCAGATGGTTATGTCTTGCTTGCCGCAGGCCTGCAGCTGGGTACAGGCCCCCATCTCAACAAGATCAGCTACAACCCTGCCATCGACCTCACCATGGTGGGGCAGGTTGTCAGCGTTCCGGTGTTTCTGCTGGTTCGGGCAGATAGTCCGGTCAAAGATGCAAAAGACCTGATCGCGTTGGCTAAGAAAAACGGCAATGGCCTGACTGTCGGCTCCGGCGGCGTCGGCACCACAGGGCACTTTGGTGCCCTGATGCTGGAAGGCGCTTTGAAGGCGCCGATTGTTCACGTGCCGTTCAAAGGCGGCGCGCCAGGCCTCATGGCGCTGGTGGCTGGTGAAACCGACGTCATGTTTGACCAGCCTTCAGGCGTCCTGCAGGGCCTGGTCCAGTCCGGGAAAATTCGTGCCGTGGCCGTTATGCAAAACACGCGGCATCCGCTGACGGCGGATGTGAAGAGCGCGCCTGAATTCGGGCTCACGCTGGAGACACCGCTTCGCGGCTGGCAAGGCCTGGCCGTGCGGTCAGGCACGCCACCTGCCATCATCCAGAAGATATCCGCTTCCCTCGCGACTGCGGTTGCCTCCCCCGCTTTCAAGAGCAAGATGGAGCAACTCGATCTGGAACTGATTTCAAACACATCGCCAGAAAGCTTCCAACAGTTCTACATGGCAGAGGTTTCACGCTGGGGCGCCTTCATCAAGAAACACAAGATCACCAACCAGTAAGAAATGAAAGGCCAGCAAATGCACGAAAAAATTCTGCTGACCGGCGCTGCAGGAAAATTGGGCCGACGCATGCGCGCACCGCTTTCTCTGGTCTGCCGTGAGCTGATCGTTACTGACCGGGTGGCGCTTGAACCCGCCACGACAAACGAAACTGCAGTTCAATGCGATCTGACCGATGCGGTGGCCGTGGGCAACCTCATGGCGGGCGTTGACGCGGTTGTGCACTTTGCAGGCTACCCCCGGGAAGCCGACTGGGCCACCCTCATTCCGGCCAATATCCAGAGCGTCACCAACCTGTGGGAAGCGGCGCTCAAGCATGGCGTTCGGCGGATTGTTTACGCCAGCACCAACCACGTGGTTGGCATGTATCCGGTTGGCACGCACATTGATACGAATGCCGAACTGAAATGCGACTCCCGCTATGGTGTGTCCAAGGCATTCACCGAAACCGTGGCCCGTTTCTACTTCGAGAAGTTTGGACTTGAGTCTTTGGGCATCCGAATCGGACGATGCGAAGACCAGGCAACCGACGAGCGGATGCTGTCCACCTGGATTCACCCGGAAGACCTTGCCAGCATCGTGATACTCGGTATCCGGCATCCAATATCGGCAGATATTGTGTACGGTGTTTCTGCCAACTCGCAGGCCCGATGCAGCAATCCGCCTTTCGAACTGTTCCCGTACAAACCCAAACATAGCGCGGACAGCTTTAGAGATGCAATTGCTTCTGCACAGCGTCCCGATGAAGCCTCCTGGCCTTTTCAGGGTGGACCATTTGCCAGTCACGAGTACGTTGGACCTACCTCACGCGCAGCCGGGTTTTATCGAGCAGCTGCTGCCGTCACCCACCAGGAAAAGAGCTGACATGGAATTGACCGATATCTCGAATGAACTGCGCGGCGTATTCATGAAATGCTCTGCAGCAAGCATCAGCACACAGTTGATCCGGCGGGGCCTGCGCAATGTCGCCATCCGGGGCGTACGTCCTCTGAGGAAGGGTTTACCACCGATGGTGGGCCCGGCTTTCACAGTGCGCTATGTACCTGCAAGGGAAGACCTGGACGCGTACGGATCCGGTGGCGATCCTGCGAACATTCAGCGCCAGGCCATCGAATTGGCTCCCGGTGGCCACGTATTCGTGGTGGACTGCCGGGGTTCTACAGATGTCGCCGGCATTGGGTCCATCCTTGCCCGTCGCCTGATGCTGCGCGGACTCGCTGGTGTCGTGCTTGATGGCGGGGTGCGGGACACCATGTCCATGGCAGCAACGGAATTTCCCGTGTACTGCGCAGGCGCTTCCGTCCCGCCCAACTATGCCGGCCACCATGCTGCCGACATGAATGTGGTTGTCGCATGCGGGGGTGTTGCGGTATATCCGGGCG